>JAYUZN010000554.1:0-5213 GCA_043751755.1 Bacteroidota bacterium
GCTTGTTGGGCAATGGGTTTGACCCAACACAAAAACGCCGTTGCAACGATACAAGAACTTGTCAATTTGTTGCTGATGAAGGGAAGCATTGGCAAGCGCGGGGCAGGTACTTGTCCTGTGAGGGGGCATAGTAATGTGCAGGGGGATAGAACTATGGGCATAAACGAGCGACCTACGCAGCTTTTTTTGAATAGCATAGAAAAGGTTTTTCAGTTTCACCCGCCTCAAAAGCATGGCTACAATACAGTCGAAGCGATTGAGGCTATGTATCAGCAAAAAGCTAAGGTTTTTATTGCTATGGGCGGCAATTTTCTTTCTGCCACGCCAGACACTGATTATACGGCAAAGGCTTTGCAAAATTGCCAGCTTACGGTGCATATTTCTACCAAACTGAATAGGTCTCATTTTATACATGGAGAAGAAGCCCTTATCCTTCCCTGCCTTGCCCGCACAGATAAGGAAATGATTGACAATGAATTACAGTTTGTTTCTGTGGAAAATTCTATGGGCGTTGTTCATTCAAGTAGGGGCAGCCTTGTGCCTATTTCGGATAAATTGATGAGTGAGGCGCACATAGTTTGCAGGCTTGCAAAAGCTACTTTGGGAACGCAATCAAAGGTAAATTGGGACTTGTATATGCAGCATTACAAGCATATTCGGGATAGCATCGCTGCAACTATCTCTGGTTTTGAGGATTACAACCAAAAGATTGAACAAAAAGAAGGCTTTTATTTGCCCAATGGCGCAAGGGATAATACCTATAATACCTTTTCGGGCAAAGCCAACTTTACGACTTCTACCATAGAAACGCCTCAACTCAAACCGCATGAATATATGATGATGACCATTCGCAGCCATGACCAATTCAATACGACCATTTATGGCTTAGATGACCGATATAGAGGCATCAAGCAAGAAAGGCGGGTGATTTTGATGAATGAAAAGGATATGTTAGCTGCAAACTTTGTGCAAAATGAGATAGTAGATATTTTCAATTATCATGGCGGAATAGAAAGAGTCGCACAAAGGTTTTTGGTGATTCCTTATGATATTCCTGTGCAATGTGTAGCTACGTATTTCCCCGAAACGAATGTGTTAGTGCCGATAGATTCTATTGCGGATAAGAGTCATACGCCTACTTCAAAGTCGGTGGTGGTAAAGATAAAAAAACATATCTCGTAGTTTCATGCAGGTTCAGCCCCAAAATACGAATACACCTCCATCAGCACAGGGCGGCTTGGCGCAGCATCTGCCATAAACGGCGCAATTTGCAAATTGAGCAAATAAGCCCCATCTTTTACCTCATCTGCCACATAAATAAACTCCGTAACTGTATATGGGTTTTCGGAAACCTTCATTTCTGCCGTATCAAAGAAAAGATTATGCGCAGACAATATGCCGTCGTCATGCAGCCTATCTATCGAAGGCGTATCTATCAACAAGTGTTTTATGCCCAATTCTCGCAAATACGTCATGCCTTCTATCGAGAAAAAAGGCGCATCTTCTTGGGTATAATCCCGACTTTGTTTGCTTGCTGCATTGGGCAAAGTGCGGATAACAAGGGCTTCTAAAAAATCGGGATTAACAGAGCTAAGTTCCTGATAAAGAGCCGCTTTGTCCAATACTAAATCCGTAGGATTGAAGGCTGGCTTATAAGTGTCTTGTGTTTCTGTGGCAAGGGTAGGCTGCACAGAAATCAAAGTGGCAGGGATAAAAACGCTGTTCAATCGCTCGTGAATGGCGATTCTTTCGGCGGTCAAATGCCCTACGCACTCGGTATGTGTGCCGTTGCAATGCGGAATGAAGGTATAAACCTCGAAGTTGCAACTGCCACCTCTGCGCACGTCTCCCACAAAGCCGCCCCCTTCAAAGGCATGGCTTTCTGCGGCAGGTACGCCGTAAGAATTGGGCTGCAAACCATTGAATTGCAAGGGAATAGCAATATGAATGGGCGTGGGATTGACTTTGTAGGTCTTGTTTTGGAGAGAAAGAGAAAGTTGCATATTGAGTGTTGGTTTCGCAATGTTGGTTTCGCGCAGATTTTCGCAGATGTAACCGCAGATTTTCGCGAATTTTTCTTAATCTGTGCAAATCTGCGTCCCAAATCTGCGAAAATCTGCGTGAAAAATAAAGCTTACTTTTGCCTATTCAATTCCACCGTTTCCGTTACCACATTTGTTTCATTGATTCCCAGCTCAAAAGTCTGTTCATATTTCCATTTTTCGCTATTTCCTTCCGTCAAAACTACCTTATATATTTTGGTAGAAAGGAGGTTGTCCGTTACTATCATGTGTTGCGCAGTATTGTTGTATGCCCAACTATAAGTGCTTGTATCAGAAGCAATTATGCGTGAAAAAGAGCCATTTTCCCTAAAAATCATCAAGCCAGAAACGGTGTTAGTTGCCGTATCTTTGACCCCTAACAAATCTGTATGAACCGTTTGCGAATGTTCTGTAAAGAGCCATCTGCCCGTTTGTGAGGGCAAAACAGTGTCAGGCGAAGTACATGCAACCGCCCATACAACAAGTACGAAAAAGAATAGATTTTTCATTATTTCCAAGTTACAAATAAATTAAGTAAATATTTGGTTTTCAACTTTCAACTTTCAACTCTCAACTCTCAACTCTCAACTCTCAACTTTCAACTTTCAACTTTCAACTTCCTATTTCCAAGTTAAAGTAGTGATACTATGCTCAATTTCTTTTTTCATAAAAGCAATGACAGGCTCTAAAGAATCGTTGCGCATAGCCGTATTGAAATAAATATCTAAGGTCATTGTATGTTTGGGGTTTGAAAAAAAGACCTCAATCGGCGAGCCTACATTTCCGTAAATCTCAAATTTCACGCCTTCTCCTTGCGCATTTTTGAAAGGAAGTTCGGTGATATTACTCGCTTTTTTGCTGTGTTTATACACCAATTTCCGAAAAGCCTCAAAATGCGCCATTTTATCTTGTATAGAAATTATATCTTTGTGAGAAATATGCCATTTGCAGCCGTATTTTGGGAAAGCAATATCCACCCAACACGAATCGGCTTGATTGCGGGAGATTTCGCCCATAGCAGGATATTCCATCGAGAAAGGGCAGGTTGTATTGCTAAAAGCCGTATAATCCACTTTTTGGGGCAGGTCGATTCGGGCATAGCCCCATGGACGAGGCGTAGTGTCTTCTTCGCTGCTGCAAGCAAACAAGCAGACTAAGAAAAGAATGAGGTATTTTTGCATAGTTTTTTATAACCACAGAAATAGTTTTTTACTTTTTACCACTAAGACACTAAGAAAACAAAGAAAGAAAAAGCGAGGCTTAGATATCTTCTTTTCCCTCATTGTTTAGGGCTTCTTAGTGCCTTAGTGGTGAGAAAATATCAGCTTATTTTTGTGTTTCTAAGATAATACAGCCACGATTTCCTCCGCTAAGGTATGGTTTATTTCTTGAAATCCCAAAGAAGCAAACAAAAGAGCCGCATTTGTATTGTTTTTGGCGTAACTTGTGCGAATTTCTTGGCATTGCGGTTCTTTTTTCAGCCGCTCAATCAAGAGCTGCAAAGCTGCTTTTCCTACCCCTTTTCCCTGAAAATCTTGGTCTATCATAAAGCGATTTATCCAAGCAATGCCCCCAAAAATGCCATACATCGCAAATCCCACAGGCACATTGTCGGCATTGATGCCCAAAGGCGTGAGAGCTTCAAAGTTTGCCTGCGCCAAAGAATACAATATCGGAGGCACAAACCCTGTCTGCGCCTCCGATAAAGAGAGGTTTATATATAATTCCCAGTTGAATCTGTCCAAAGAAATGAGGGATACTTTCATATTGTAGTTAAAAGTTGAAAATTGAGCGTTGAAAGTGATGCAAACTTTCAACTTTTAACTTTCCACTATTTATTACTTTCCTTCAAATACGCATCTATCGCCATCATCATCGACGGAGCCGCAGAAGTAGGAGCTTCTACATCTATGCGCAAGCCCCAAGTACGGGCTTCATGTGCCGTTGTAAGCCCAAAAACAGCGATTCTCGTTTCATTTTGCTTGAAATCTGGGAAGTTTTTGAACAAAGATTGAATACTTGTTGGCGAAAAAAAGCAAATCATGTCATAAAATACCTCTTTCAAGTCCGTCAGGTCGTCGTTCATCGTGAGATAAATCTCCGCATTTGTAACATCTATGCCTTTTTTGCGCATTTGATTGGGCAGGTCGCCCTGATGCACATTGCTACAAGGAAACATGAATTTTTCTTTCTTCGATTTCTCTATCAAAGGAAGCAAATCCAAAGCGGTTTTATCTCCTACAAACAGTTTGCGTTTGCGGATAATTATGTACTTTTGTAAGTATTTGGCAGTAGCCTCCCCCACACAAAAATACTTGGTTTCGGGCGGCATTTCTACCCGCATCTCCGCCACCAAACGGAAAAAATGGTCTACCGCAATCTTACTCGTCAAGATAATACCATTAAATTCCAACGGATTCACCGCTAACTTGCGAAACTCATTCAAAGACAAACCGTCCACACGAATAAAACGGCGGAAATCTATCTTGATGTCCCATTTTTCGGCAAGCGGTATGTAAGGAGCCATTCCGTCAAGGGAAACAGGCTGAGTTATCAGTATTGAATTGACTTTTTTCTTTTCGCCCATGCGTCAAAGTCGTTAAACTAAGGAAGAACAGCTGAATTACGAAGTCTGTAATTGTTGTGTCTATTTAGTGTATGTGAAGTGAAAAGTTGCGTAGTAATGACCTATTTTTGCCCAATAAAAGTAGATATATTCTATCGGGGTGCAAAACTACGTAATTATTTGTTTAGTAGTACATTTTCTACTGCATTTTTTATAAAAGAGTTTATATTTCCTTTCGAGGTTTCTACTTTTTGGCGAGAAATAGCTTTTCCATTTTCGGAAATAATGCCTACATTCATCATTATTGTATCCATAAATAAGGTGGCGTAGGCGAATATTTCGCTTTTAGTATGGTATTTCATCTCTGTTATAAAGGCTTTTTCATATTCACAAGCAGTGGCTGTAGGGGCGTGATGAAGGCTTGCATGGACGGTTTCATTCAGGGGATTTCCTTTTTTTCCTATTATAAATACGATGCCTTCAGCCGCCTGTGGCGTAAATACCTCAAGGCTGCATTTCTGCACAATATACGGAGAAAGCTCCCGCGCCTCTGCTTCAAATTGTGGCAGAAACATGCCCTCTATGTCGTTTTTTTCTAACAAAAA
>JAYUZN010000555.1:0-8651 GCA_043751755.1 Bacteroidota bacterium
CTATTTGCAACAAACCTTTCGGCTTTCGGCTGCCTATAGCTGGCAGTTTCAGCACAAAAAAACAGATAACTTAGGCTATACCCATCACACTTTTCAGCAATCCTATCAAAATTTTCCCGTAGAAGGAGGCATCTATCACCTTCATACACAAGCAGATAAGTGGACAGCATTAAGCGGAAATTCTTTTGAGATTGGGGAAAAGCTGCCCTATCGCCCTGCTATTTCTCCAAAAAAGGCAAAAGAAAAAATGCTTGCCTACAAACAGGTGAAAACCTTGCATAAAGCCCTTACTCAAGCCGAATTGCTATGGGTTCCCCAAAAAGGAGACTACAAAAAAGCCGATTTCCGCTTGGCATATCGCTTTGAAGTCTATGCAGCGCAGCCTTTTTCGCATACGTATATATATGTAGATGCGCAAACGGGCGAAATCGTGTGGGAAAGGGAATTGATGTGTGAGGAAGACGTGCCAGGGACAGCCGTAACGCAGTATAGCGGACAACAGGCGATTGTTGCAGACAGTTATAATGGCTTTTTTCGGCTCAAAGATGCTGCGAGAAACGTGCATACAAAAAACCTGCAATCTATGTCGGACAGCACGCAGGCAGTAGATTTTACAGATGATGACAATTATTGGAATAATTTTAATGCGCAAAAAGATGAAGTGGCAACAGATGTGCATTGGGGGGCGGAAATGACCTTCGATTATTTCAAAAATAAACAGAATCATATCGGCATTGATGGCAATGGGAAGGCAATTCATGCCTATGTGCATACAGAGTTTAACCTGGCAAATGCTTTTTGGGACGGCGATGCGGTGTATTTTGGAGACGGAGATGGCGGTCAGTTTTTGCCCTTTACCTGTATAGAAATTGTGGGGCATGAAATCACGCATGGAGTTACGCAGTTTTCGGCAGGTTTGATTTATCAAGATGAATCTGGCGGATTGAACGAATCTTTTAGCGATATTTTTGGCACAATTGTAGAATATATCAATACCCCCACCAATTTTAGTTGGGGAATTGGCGACAATATCGGCACGCAGTTTCGGTCTATGTCTTATCCAAAAGCCTTTCAATGCGCCGATACCTACGGCGGATTGTATTGGAATAACCCCGAAGTGCATCATTCGAGTGGGGTACAAAATCACTGGTTTTATATTTTGGCGCATGGAAAAGTGGGCATCAATGACTTGGGAACGCATTATGACGTAGCAGGAATTGGGGTAGAAAAAGCTGGGGCAATTGCTTTTCGGAACCTTAGCACTTATTTAACGCCTTCTTCTACCTATCATGATGCCCGTTTTTATGCGATTCAGGCGGCTACGGATTTGTATGGGGGCTGCTCGCCAGAGGTGGAGGCGGTGGTCAATGCTTGGAATGCGGTAGGCTTGGGCGAAAAATATGTGCCTTATACGGTTGCGGATTTTGAGGCAGATAAACAACAAATTTGCAGCCCAGCCTTGCCTGTTACTTTTTCAAATCTCAGCATAAATGGCAATACTTTTGTATGGAATTTTGGAGATGGCAGTTCTTCTACCGAAAATAATCCTGTCCATACGTATAGCAATGAAGGCACTTATACCCTTAGTCTTCAAGCAGAAGGGGGCGTTTGTGGGCAAGATGAGGTCATAAAGACAAATTATATTTCCATTAATGCTGCCTTTCCTTGCGAATTCTCGATACCTGTCAAAAGTGCGCAAATGACTACGCTTTGCAAGGGAACTTTGTATGATTCGGGGGGAAAAGATACCACCTATTTTTATCCTAATAGGGGCTTTTTTACGATTGCTTCCCCAAATGCAGGTCAGCTCATCCTCACTTTTGAGGAGCTTTGGTATAAGCAGGGCTATGGAAAAATCATTATTTATGACGGATTAGACACCTTGGGAACTGTCCTTGCCGAGTATGAAGGTACATTTCCGCCTCCGCCCCTCACTACGCCAAATGGAAGCGTTACGATTGAAGAAAGAACCTTTTATTGGGACGGTTTTAATGGCGGAATCAAAATGAATTGGGAATGTTTTACCCCTACACAGCCGCCTATTACGGATTTTGAAGTAAAAAATACCGATTGTAATGCCAATGTCATTTTTCAGGATAAAAGTATAAATGGGGCGCAGGCTTGGCATTGGGATTTTGGCGATGGCACGACTTCGGACGAGCGTTCTCCTACGCATCAATATTGGCAAAGTGGCGTTTATACCGTCAGTTTGACGGTCAGTAACAGCATAGGTTCGGATACGGAAACCAAACAAGGCATTGTTATAATAGATATTCCTACTCTGCCACAAGTAGATACTTTGTGGACAGTCTGTGGCGTTGGGACTACGACTTTGCATGGAACGGCTCCTGACAAACTCATTTGGCTAAATGCCGATAAGAAAATAGTAGGAGAAGGAAATACTTTTATAGCACCTGCCATTCAAGAGCCTACCCGCTTTTTTGCCGCAAATCAAAAGGCAACGCTTAATACAGGAGGACGAATGGTGGATAATAATGCGAGTTTGTATGACTATTGGGGGGGCATCTATTTTGAAGTCTTGAAACCTTGTACCCTCAAAACGGTCAAAGTGAAAGCCTATTACAGTACGACATTGGTCATACAACTGTATGGAGGCGACCAAGTAATTCAAAAATCCTTTCCCTTAGATGCGGGCATCAACATTTTAACGCTTGATTTTTTGTTAGCAAAAGGCTCCCTTTATGCCCTCCGAAATGAGAGTAATTCGGAGTTGTTGTATGAATATACGAATGTGAATGACCATTTTCCCTACTATATTGGAGATGCTGTAACCCTTATTTCTGGCGTTAATAGTAACTCAAGCTACGAATTTTTCTACGAATGGGAGGTGGAATCGGGCTGTATGAGTGCCTTAATTCCGCTTACGGTTCGCCCCGACCCTTCGGCAGATTTTGGCTATACAACTACCCTAAGTCAAGTCGCTTTTCAAAATACCTCAAAAGGCAGTACAGATACTTGGTACTGGGATTTTGGCGATGGGGAGCAGTCAGAGGAGGAAAATCCGGTGCATATCTATGAGAAAAAAGGGCATTATAAGGTTACTTTTACCGTCAAAAAAGGGGATTGTATAAATGTTACCAGCAAAGATTTGTATATAAAAGACATTTCTGCCTTTGAATTAGACGCAGGAAGTATGAATCTCTATCCAAATCCTTCTGATGGAGTAGGCATTTTGGCAATTCAACTCAAAGAGGAACAGGAAATATCGGGCTTTATTTGCAATCATTTAGGGCAAAAAGTGCGTGAAATCCCCCTTATAACAACCCAAAATTTCAAATATGCCTTTGACTTGAGCAGTTATGGAGCGGGCGTATATACGGTTTGTGTCAAAATTGGCAGCAATTGGATAAGGAAGCCGATAGTTATATATTGAACGGGATAAATTTTCGTGTAAACCTGTCATTTTTTGAAGAAATGACAGGTTTACACGAAAATGCGCAGAAAATCCCTAAATTTGGGCTTTTATTTCACACAAATAGATGAAACACATTCTTTTAAGCCTATTTTTGGGCGGTTTTTGTTCCCTTTTTGCACAGCCTTTGCACAAGGAAATGCCTGATATGGCGCGGTTTACGGGCGACAAAAAGGGCTTGACAGATTTGGTACAATATCTATTGGCATCTGATAGGAAAACCCGCAATAAGCTCTCGGCAACCCTCAAACCTATGTCCGAAGATTATGAAACGGTTTTTACGGATAATGCGTTTGCAGCAAAAATTCATCGTTATTATCGCAAATTGAACAATGCCTATTCGCTCACGATTCAGCCGAATTTGGAGGGGCAAACGGAGATGCTTTTGTGGGAGGTAGATGTGCAGCAACTCAAAAATTATGTGGGAGATGCGATGTATTTTCCAGGGGGCTATAAGGAAATTGCGGATAAAATGAACCCCGATTTGCATTATTTTCGCTTCAAATATGTGCAACCTGGGCGAAGTACGGGCAGTTCGTATGATATGTTGGTGTATGTGAATGGGGCATGGCGGTATTTTCCACGTCCTTGGGCGGCAGAATTTAAGAAGCAGTAGGGGAAGTTTCACGCAGATTTTCACAGATGAAAGCAGATTTCGCAGATATTGTATTCCTTATCTGCGAAATCTGCCAAAATCAGCGTTTATCTGCGTGAAATTAAAATTTCTGCACTCGCACAGCCGCTCCTCCCGCTTTGCTATCTACATGCAGCACATAAACCCCTACACTTATCCCCTTGATATTCAAGGTATATTCATGTTTTCCTTGGGGATAATCTTGCAAAATTTCTTCATACACGATTTTTCCACTTATATCTGTCAAAGAGATTTTGACCGTTTTTGCTTCTTTTGCGAGGCTAAAAGAGACCGTTATTTCCTCTACAAACGGATTTGGATTTGCAGATAAAGCCATTTCTTGCGCAAAATCTATCCTTTCATTGAGGCAGCCTTCCCCTCTTTCCTCAAAATATTCTGTGCCTTTCATGTCTATAAAGCCCCATTCTCCGTCAAAAGGCTTGGCAGTTGTGGTTGCATTTAGGTCGTCAATGCGCTTGCCAATAGCCTCGTATTTGTAAGGCGTGAGCAGCTTACCTTCTGCATCTGCAATAGCCCATTTTCCGCCTTGACTTACTGCAAAGTACTCATAACTGTAGTCATACATATAGGTGTTTTGCAATAAGTGTATCTTCTCCCAAACAAAATCTGCCAGAACCTCATTTTTTTCATTTATAAGCCTCCATTTCCCGTTTTTTAGGGCAAAAACAGCTTTCATACTTGGAAGTAATGAGTCATATAACATTACAGGTAGCAGCTCTGGAGTTTCCTCCTTGTTGTCATAATAATCTGACAATTTTAAGGTATATTGATTCCCTATTTTTTCTGCATAAAAGGGCGGAGTATCTCCCATAAAACTGTTTCCACACATCCAACGAGGGCTTATTTCTTCTCCCGTTTTGTTAATACAAAATTTTTTTTCTGCCTTGACCACATACGCCTGCCCATAGACAAAATCATGCACCTTGTCGTACTGAATCGGAATCACAAGTCCGCCTTTTTCGTCCACATAGCCGTATAAATCGCCTTTTTTGACCCAAGCCCTGCCGCCTGAAAACACGCCTACAGTATCATATTCAAAATTGACAACCTTCTTTTTGGTGCCATATTCTACAAATCCCCATTTCGTACAACTGCGAAAAGGAACGGGCGCATGGCGTTGTTGTGCCAATAACAAGCAAGTAAAGCTCAAGGTGAGCAGCAAAAATAATGCTTTTTTCATTGTATTTTTCGTTAGATGGTAAATTGGGCGGTAAGTTAGGGTTTTTTGAAATAAAAAACAAGCAGATTTCGTAGAGGCTAAATAAATTATGAATTTTGTGATGAAACCCACCCGTTTTTGTCTTCGACAAAAACAGCCCTCCCAAAAGGGCAATATGTTGCGCCTCAAGGCGTAACATATTGCCCTTTTGAGAGGGCTGCAAAAATGCTTGCATTTTTGCAGGTGGGTTCGCATTTTTGCGGGTGGGTTCGCATTTTTGCGGTTTTTAACCCGCCTAATCCATATTCAATATCAAAGGCTGTTTTCCGCTTCCGCCCATCACAATAATTTTGGAATTTTGCGAAGCTGCCAATTCCTTATAAGCCTTAATCGTCTCATATTGAATCTGTTGCTGACTCAAACCTGTGTTGATAATTTTCTGATAATCCGCAATTCCTTGTGCTTCTACCCGTTTGCGTTCCGCTTCTTGTTGCTCTTTTTGAAGGACAAACTCCATTTTTTGCGCATCTTGCTCCGCATTTATTTTGGACTCAATCGAGGCTTTTACGGAGGCAGGAAGGACTATATTTCTCACCAAAATTTGCTCCAAAAACATGCCTCTCTCTTTAAAATCCTTTTCCAACGCCTTAAAAATCTGGTTTTGAAACACATCTCTTTTTTCCGAATACAAAGAAACAGCATCATAATAAACGGCATTGTCTCTGATACGTGTGCGAGAAAGCGGGCGCACGATTTTGTCCTCAAAATTTGTCCCAATTGTACTTAGAATTTGCGGCGTTTTGTCGGGCAAAAGGCGATACAAAATCGAAACATCTATCGTAACTTCAAGCCCGTCTTTTGAAAGTACCCGAATCGCGTCATCTCCCGTTTTTTGTCCTTCGTCATGAATAATACTCATCGTATAATTTTGAGTACGTATGTCAAATTCGGTGATATTGACCATCGGATTCACGACTTGCAAGCCACTTGGGAGAACGGTATTACTCACTTTTCCAAACAAAACCTGCACCCCCACGCTTCCGGGTTCTATCACCACAAAAACGGACGATAACAAACCCACAATGACCATTACAGCCCCAATAATAAGCGGCAAATTGCGAAATGCGGCAAATTGAGTCTGTGGATTTTTGCGAAAAGCAAAACCCATCAAAAGAACGATTAAACCAATGATAATGAGAACCATAAGTTGAAAATTGATTGTGAAATTGGTATCTGTAATTGCCATTTTTCAAATGGCATCAGACAAATACTGCCATTTAAAAAAGGGCAGCTACGTTAAATTAGGTAGTCGTAGGTTAAATAAGAATATTACATTTCTTTACAAAAAAAGGGCGGGGAAAATTATGGGACTTTCCAAGTCTTAAGACTTGGAAAGTCCCATATAAAAAAGGCTTATTTTTGCGCTGCATTGAACTTGAGGCTTTTTCTATACCAAACAAAAGCTATCGTAGCCATTGCCAAAAAAGGCAAGCCCAATAGATACATAATCCCGTCATTTAAGCCAAAACGATGCCCTGCTTCTTTTTGGGCAGACATGGCAGTTGCCTTACACATAGGACATTGTGCAATGGCAACAGAGAGCGAAAAGCCCCAAAATAATATAAATAATCCTATATTTTTCATTTTTTTGTAATGTTATTTTTTGTTTATTTAGCTTTGTCAAAGTTCCAAACTTTGACAAAGCTAAATGAGGGTTTGTTCAATTATTTTTCACTTTTGAATTTTTTGTCAAATTCTTCCTGAGAAATAACCGTTGCTCCTTCTCTATTGATAGAGCGTTGCAAGTCATTCGTGGCAGGTGGCACGTAAATCGTTGCATCTGTGTTCATTACCTCCCAGCCATCGGTCTGTTTTTGAGCCACTTCGCTTTTCAATTGTTCGCGCGTAGCTGCTTGGGTAGGCGTGTCATTTGTAGAAGTTGCCGTAACTTCTACTTGTGTAGTTTGTGAAAAAGCCATGTTTGCCCAAAGAAATAGGCAGGCTGCTGAAATAAAATATTTTTGCATATATGTGGAAAATGAAAATTGAAAATTGAGAAATGAGAATTGAGAATTGAAAATTGAGAATTGAGAATTGAGAACTATACATCTGCGACATTTGGCACAGTGAGGGTAGCCGAACTGTTCACTGCTAACTGTTATAACAAGGCGAAATCATCATATAAACAATTACCCCTGTAATTGTTACATACAACCACAAAGGTAGGGTTATTTTGGCGATTTTTCGATGCTGCTCGAGATTATTCGTAAGCCCCCGAAAGACCGAAAAGCATGACAAAGGCACAATTATCGCAGACAAGCCTATATGAGAATATAATATCAACAAATACAAGGGTTTAGACACAGGACTTTCGGCACAATGATAGGTCGTAGGCGAAGTAGAATGATAGAAAATATAAGAAATCAAAAATACAATAGACAAAATAAAAGCCGATAACATGGCTTTTTTATGCCATTCTTCCTTTCCTTTGCGAATCAAAATATAGCCTGTGATGAGCAACAAAGTTACTGTAAAGTTGATGCAAGCACTTATGGTAGCGAAAATGTGTGTATCAAATCCTACCTTAAACTTTGGAAAAGCGGGATTTGTCAAGATACCTACGACAATCGGTACCAAAATAGCTGCGCCCCATATCAAACGCCGCATGAGTTTTTCGTTTTTGAGCATATTTTTTGGAGGGTTCGTGGTTCACGCAGATTTTCGCAGATTAAACCGCAGATTTTCGCAAATGATTAGCGAACTGAACCACATTATTTTTCTTGAAATCTGCGTAAATCTGCGTCCCCATCTGCGTAAATCTGCGCGAAATTACAGACTACGCAAATAACCAATATCCTTCATTAATTGTTCCATTTTGACCGAATCTTTTATATGATAAAAGCCCCGAACTCTGCCGTTTTTGTCCACCAAAACAAGCCTTTCATCATGAAAAATGCCGCCGTCCGCCGTTGCATCTTTGAGGGCAGCAATATGATATTTTTTTTGTGCCAAATCAAAGACATTTTCATATTTTCCGGTCATCAAATGCCATTTTCCCTCCGTTGCGCCTATCATTTCGCCATATTCTTTGAGCCTTGCCACAGAATCCGTTTCGGGGTCTACCGAAAAAGAAATAAGCTGCACTTCTGCCATGTCTTTTGTTTGATTTTGAACCGTTTTCATTTCCTTTGCCATCACCTTGCAAATCCCTGGACAAGTAGAAAAAAAGAAGTCTGCCACATAGATTTTCCCCAAAAAGTCCTGCTCTGTCAGCGTTTTTCCTGCCTGATTTTGCATCTTAAAAGAAGGAATAGGCTCATTTTCAAAGAAAACAGGCAGCTTTTCGGACTTGCCACAAGCCATTAAAAAAAACATCAAACAAAGAAAAATATATTTCATAAGAA
>JAYUZN010000556.1:0-14183 GCA_043751755.1 Bacteroidota bacterium
CAAATATAGCTTAGATATCTTCTTTTACTTGATATCTTCGTGGTTCTTAGTGCCTTAGTGGTGAGAAAAACCTCAAGTTATTTAACTTTCGTTCCTTAGTGCCGTAGGCACGAAATATTTATAGAAAATGAAATCCCCCCATTTATTGCGTTTTTCGTGCAAAAACGAAAAAAAAGAGGGAGGGGTTGGCATGTTTTTTTCTATAAATATCGCCGTCCCTACGGGACTATAAAATTGTTACTTTATTCAATTTTCATTCCTAAGTGTCTATGCACTGCGTAGTTTTTCGCAGATTAAAAAACATCTGCGAAAATCTGCGTGAACCACAAGACGCTAACTTAGAAAAGCAATAAATTTATGACAAAAATTTCGCATATTGAAAAAAAATACGTCTATTTGTATTCAGAATGAAAGATGAGCCTAAAAACGCATGTTTCGCTACACTTCCCTTAGATTTTTTTTGTTCCTAAACAACTAAAAATCAAAGAAATACGATTATTACATTCACTATTATTCCACACACGCAGTTTACTATGATTCAATTATACGATTTATATTCCATTTTCATTATGAAGACACATAAGCATATTTCGTCTTTATTCTTCCTTATCCTCTGTGCTACGATGACGATATTTGCACAGCCGCCAGGTAAAGAACCAGTTACAACACCTGCTACCACTACAGGCAGCGGGCGGGCAGCATATCTCAATGCAGAAGAACTTCGCAAGCAAAACCGTTGTGGAGATGCTATTCCAAAGTATGAGGAAGCGATTAAGGCAGAACCAAATAACTATAAATACTTCTTTCAGAAGGGTTTATGCGAGTACAAAGAGAAAAAAGTAGAGGAAGCGAAGGCTTCTTATACCAAAGCGATTGAACTCAACAAAGAGTTTACCTCGTCTTATGCACAAATGGCGCGTATCGCCAAAGACCAAAAAGACGTAGAAAACACCATTTATTACTACGAACAAGCAGCTCTCAATGAGCGTTCGCCCAATCGCAGAATTCAATATGAGCTTATTTTGGTCAATTTGTTGCTCAAACAAGATAAGCAAGTCGATGCAAAAAGACATTTGGACGAGGCTACCAAAGTGGACCCAGGTAATATGAATGTTCAATATTATACGGGTGAAATGAAGGCGGCTGAAAATGACTGGGCAAATGCGCGCGATGAATATACAAAAGCGACCGAAAATCCCGATTTTGGCGCACTTCCCCCTGCCGAAAAAGCGAAATATTATTACTCTTTAGGCTTGGCTTTCAACAAATTGAATGACTTGGAAAACGCCAAAAAAGCTTGGTCTAAAGCCAATTTCAATCCTTGGTCGCAGTTGATTCAACAACAACTGATGAAAAGCAATCACTTGTATTACTACAAAGTGGCTTTGAGTTATTATTTAAATAGCGAGTTTGAAGAGTCAGAGGTAAATATCAAAAAATGCCTCGAAATTCAGCCCGATTATACAGGCGGTTTTGAGTTGCGTGGAAAAATCGCCCGCAAGCTCAATGACATGCGTAGTGCCATCGAGTACTACCAAAAAGCCACCGAACTGGAAAAAGACCCGCCGAAAAAACAACGTTTGCAAATGGCAACTGCCAACTTGCAAATGAGCAATAACGACAATTTCGGTGCATTAGCGTCCTTAGATGAGGCACTTGCGACCGTTCCCAATAGTCCTAATACCAAAAATATTTTGTACATGAAAGCGCGTGCGCAATACGGTTCGGGCAGATTTGATGATGCGATAAACAGCCTCAACACGCTCCTCGAAGGTGCAGATGCACGCTCAAAAGCAAAATATGCGTTTTTGTTGGGCATGGCTGCCAAAAAAGGCGGACAATTGGAAAAAGCAAAAACAGCTTTCCAAAATGCCATGTTTGGTCCGTACAAGCCTGCCGCACGTATCGAATTAGATAAACTTTCTGGAAAACAGGAATAAACTGTTTTTTTCGCACAGATTTTCGCAGATGTGGACGCAGATTTTACGCAGATAAATAACATCTGCGAAAATCTGCGTCTTTGTATCTGCGAAAATCTGCGTGAAATCCGAAATAACCCACAACACCATGCGCATCTCAAAATCCACTCAAGACAAACTCCAACAACTCTTAGAAGCCCTTGAATATGAAGTTCGCTACGAAAAAGGCAGCTTCAAAGCAGGCTATTGTGTGGTACACACGCAAAAAACCGTTTTAATCAATAAATTTGTTCCCCTTGAAGGCATTATTCAGACCCTGACCGAAATCATTCGACAATTAGCCGTAGAAAGTATCGAGCATTTGACCGAAGAACAGCAAAAATTGTGGGAAAAAGTGAGGGCAGAAATCCATACAAAAACAGAGTAATATAATCTGCCGCAAAAATCCCTCAAAACATAACAATCTCATACGTAAATGGGTTATAGTGAGCATTATCATATATAATTTTCATGAACAACGGACCCATAAAAGCCATTATATTAAGTCTGCTGATAGCCTTTCCATTAGCCTTGTATTTTTTTGCAAGAGGCTGTACCACGCAGGTATTCAAGCCCGTACACAAGGCTTTTGTGCTAAGTTCTACGGGCGATACCACTTACCTCAAAATGCCCGAAACCTTCGCTTTGTATGATGCAAAGGGCGGTATTATTACGGCAGATTCTCTCAAAGGAAAGATTTGTCTATTTATATTTTTCCCTCCAAAAGCCGATTCCACCACAATGGTCGTCTCCAATGTGGCACTTGGCAACCTCAAAGAAACCGTCTATGAAATCACGCAAGATGTGCCCAATTTTCGCATGATTGCCGTAGCAACTTCCCCCGTAGAGGCTTCTGTATTAGCCAATTACCAAAAAAAGTGGGCTGTTCCCGTAGAAAAATGGGCTTTTACTTCTGCCAGCAAAACAGACGTGTGGAACTTGGGAAAAACAGCCTTTCAGCTGCCTGAATTTGTAGGACAAGACAGCACTTCATCAGGTTTTCCCTGCCCAAATATGGTTTTTATAGACAAAAGAGGCTATGTACGGGGCTTTTTTGACAAATATAACAACGGATATAAAAATTATTATCAAGCCACGCAACTTGGCATCAATGGCACGCGCACGCTGATAGAGGATTTTAGGGCTTTGTTGATGCAAGAAAAAGAATGAAGGTAAAATGATTTTCTGTTTTTTACCCCTAAGGCACAAAGGAAACTAAGAAAGAAAAATGTGGCTTAGAGGTCTTATTTTACCCTATTGCTTCGTGTTTCTTCGTGTCTTAGTGGTGAGAAAAATAGCAAGCGATTCCTTTTGTGTTCTTAAATATCACTTATTTCTCATTTAACATGTTCTTTTCTCATAAACGGATTCTTACCCACGAAGTCAGCATTGGCGACTTGAAAATGGGTGGCAACAATCCCATTCGCATTCAATCCATGACTACGACCGATACCATGGATACGGAAGGCACTGTAAAACAGACCCTCAAAATGGTAGAGGCGGGCTGCGAATTGGTGCGTATCACTGCGCCAAGCATCAAAGAGGCTGAAAATCTGCGACTTATCAAAGCGGCTTTGCACAAACAAGGCTGCTATGTGCCGCTTGTGGCGGACATTCATTTTACCCCAAATGCCGCAGAAGTAGCTGCACGTATTGTGGAAAAAGTGCGCGTAAATCCCGGCAATTATGCCGATAAAAAAAAATTTGAGACGATAGATTATACAGATAGCAGCTATCAAGCCGAGTTGGAACGGATTTATAAAAAGTTCGCCCCCCTTGTCAAAATCTGCAAAGAACGGGGAACTTGCATGAGAATTGGCACAAATCATGGCTCGCTTTCAGATAGAATTTTGAGTCGTTATGGAGATTCGCCTTTGGGTATGGTGGAGTCTGCGTGGGAGTTTATCCAAATTTGCGAAGATTTTAATTTTCATAATATTGTCATTTCTATGAAAGCCTCAAATCCGCAAGTGATGGTGCAAGCCTATCGTATGCTGATGGACAAAATGTTAAAACATACCTATATTTATCCTTTGCATTTGGGCGTAACAGAGGCGGGCGAAGGCGAAGATGGCAGGATAAAATCCGCTTTGGGCATTGCAACTTTGCTCATGGACGGAATCGGAGATACGGTGCGGGTTTCTCTTACAGAAGAGCCTGAATATGAGTCGCCTGTGGCAAAATTTTTGATAGATTATTATGAGGAAATGAAAGAGGAAAAATTAGAAATGAAAAATGAAATTAGAAATGAAAAATTAGAAATGAAAAATGATGAAGGAGTTGAAGAAATGAAAAATGAAAAAGAAGAAAGGATAAAGGAGAAAGGAACTGAAGAGATTAAAAACGGGAATGAAGGCATACATCTGCGAAATCCGCTTTCATCTGCGGAAATCTGCGTGCCGGAAAAGCTGCCTTTCAATCCATATCAATTTAATCGGAGAAAAACAGCCCACATTCTGAATATCGGGCAGATAGAAGTGCCGCGTGTCGTGGGTGATATTCGTCATGCTTGTGGGCAGGTGGCAGATTTGAAGGAAATGGGATATGATTATAATGCTTTGTTAGATAAATATAATTTTGCAGATATTTCGGCTGATTTCGTCTATTTGGGCAAAAATATCCCTCCTTTTGAAATGCCAGGCGGCTTAAAATTGATTTATGATGCGCAAACTTGGGAATTATTGAGAGAAAATGACAGGCAATTTCCGTATTTTTCGGATATAAATGCTTTTTTTACAACTAAAAAAAGACATAATTCCCTCAATTTTGTCAAAATAACAAAAGAAGATATACCTGTTCTTTTAGCCCAAAAAGAGGCTGTAAAAACCTGTGTTTTCATTGCAGATAGCGAAGCATACATTCCTACCTACGATTTTAGGCGCATTATTTATGCCTTGACAAATGCGGATTTGCACAATCCTATTTTGGCAATGTCGCGCAAACATGAGGATTATGGCTTTTATGATGATTCGTATTTCCCTGAAAATGTGCAGATTAACGAAGAATCTAAAATCCAACTTTCCCTTTCTGCCGATTTGAGCACCTTGCTCGTAGATGGTTTGATAGAGGGCGTTTGGATAGAAAAGGCAGATAATTTGATGCTACGCACGATTTTTGGCTGCTTGCAAATGTCTCGTTTGCGCATTACCAAAACAGAATATATTTCCTGTCCTTCTTGTGGCAGAACGTTGTTTGATTTGATGGAAACAACTGCTCGAATTCGTTCCCGCACCGAGCATCTCAAAGGCGTAAAAATCGGCATTATGGGCTGTATCGTCAATGGACCGGGCGAAATGGCAGATGCAGATTATGGCTATGTGGGCGTAGGAACCGACAAAATCGCTTTGTATCGGGGCAAAGAAGTAGTCATGAAAGCCGTAAAAACCGCAGAAGCGGTGGATAAATTGATAGATTTGATACGGGAAGATGGGAGGTGGGTGGAATAATTTCTCCTATTTTCGGGGACTTTCCAAGTCTATAGACTTGGAAAGTCCCCAAAAAGTAAAATCCTCTCCTACTCCCCTACCCTTTCCGCGTCTTTTTCAGTTATCGTCAATTGCGATTCATTACCGACTTTCAGCACTTCATTGAGCTTGCCTTTTACCTTATAGGTGTCGCCTTTGTTGGGAGCAGCTTTTGTGCTGAGAACGGTTATTTTCCCTGTTCCGTCCTCTATTGTATAGCCCGAAACGCCAAAACCGCCCGAATGAATGACCTGTCCTTTAATGCTGACAATTTTCCCGTCATACGCTCTCACATCTTTTTTGAGGTCGGCAATGGAAAAAACATGTCCTGGACGCACTTCCTCGCCGCTTGGAGCGATAAAGGCTTTGTACAGAAAAAATAAGATGGCACAGGAAACAAGTGTGCCGATTAAGGTTTTTAAGTTCATATAAAAGCTATTTTCTTGGCAAATATACACACGAAATTTGCTATTTAGGCTATTAATTAGGTTTGTGCATAAAGCGTATCCATCAAATCTTTGAAGTAGCATAATACCGCAAAAAGGTCAAAAATCGTACCCTCCGTAACATCATACGCAGCACTTACTACATATTCTTTGCCTATCAACTCTACCAAAAACCAGTTCCTGCCATTGACATAAATGCCATAAATCGGCTTATCATCTTGATTGACTTTTTGCGAAGCAACCATAGCGATAAGTAATTGCCCTAAAGGGTCATTATCCCGCCGCTTTTCTGGTTTATATTCATGTAGGAAAAAATGGGGCTTTTTCGGGGTTTGTATCCCTTTTGCAAGCATAAATTCTACAATCCCTTCAGTCATTTTGGTGTCGTTGTCGTAACTTACTCTCATCACTCTTTGCGTAAAGACCTTGTAGTTGGGGCTTACAAAATGCACCAAACTAATATAAGGACTAATAAACATGAACTTATACTCATCTTCATTCCATGAGTCCATATATTCAAAGCAAAGCCGCCGCAAGCTCTCAATATCCTGCCGTTTCGCATGGTTTTCTGCGAGCGATAAAGTCGCAAGGTGGTCGAAGAAGGCAGATTTAAACTTACGTGTAATGCCAAAAGTGTCTCCTACCTCTTCATATAGCCAGTCTTTGAACGGCTTATCGGGTGCTTTTTTTCGCATATTATTGAATTTGAAGGACAAAGATAGAAATTCTACGGCAATAGACAAAATATTGGCTGCTGCAAAGAAAAAAGATAGGTGGAAAAACGGGAGCGTGGCACACTTTCAAGACTACACACCTATCCCGAACTCTGCGCAAAATCACTGCAATTCTTCAAAAATCCCCGTTTTTAGGTTTTTTTTAACATTATTCCACAGAAAAAACTTGCCATTCATCACCACATACACGCCATAAGGGAGCAACTGCACAAAGGCTAAGGCACTTCCCATATTGAAAAAACCATCAGAACTTCCAAATTTGTACGGAATCATTGCGCCTGTTAAGACAATGGTTTTGGGGAAATTGTACTGCGCCAAATTCTCCGCAGTCTTGACCATAGTATCTGTACCATGCGTTATCACAATTTTATCTTCGGGGCAATTATGGCAATTATGGGCAATAATTGCGCGGTCAGCATCGGTCATATTGAGGCTATCAATCATCATCAAAGTGCGCATCTCAATATTGAGTTTGCACCTGCCCTGCGAAAACATTTCGGGAAGGTGCGTATCTTTAAAAAATAATTGTCCTGTGATGAGGTCATATTCTTTGTCGAAAGTGCCTCCTGTAGCAAAAAATCGTATTTGCGCCATGTCGGTTGAATGTCTAAAATGATATATCTGACACAACAAAAGTAGGGATTTTTTTGAAATAAACCAAAACAGCCTGCAAAACTTTTTATATTAAAAGCGTTTTTCGAGAATTATGGTACTATAACACTCGATATTCCTATGTATAGTATTTGCCGAAGCATAACCCTCGCAAAGGCAAACAGCTGCTGAATGAGGGCTACCAAAAGGATTAAAAATGGGGTAGTCATGCCTATATAGCTTTCTAACAGCCCATAAACGGCTATCAATACCACTTGTAAAGCGCAGAAAAAAGCCCATAAACGCCACATAGCTTTTTTGTTTTTGCCAAAAATAATCCAGCCATTTTTCAGCGAAGAAAGAACAGAATCATTATGGCTTATTTTCCAAAACCTGCTCGAAACTGACCACAAAAACAGCAAACATAAGCCCATAAAATAGACAAATAAGCAAAAAAATGTGCCATAAATAACATACTTTTCATTGGGAAAATAGTCGAGTGCGGGCTGCATATAGGTGAGAGTCGGCATAAAAATGAGGGCAGTCCAACCCGCAAATAGGGCAAAAAAGACCGCAGCGATTTTGAGAAAAGGGAAAAAATAGCTTGCTCCTCCTTGCCAAAATGTGGATAAAGTGGCTTCCTTTCCTTTGCTTGCAGCTGTGAGCAAACCTGCATCAATAAAAATAGCAAATAACAGATAAACAATTATCAGCCATCGCAACTGCCCGATTAAAGGGGTAATAGACGCGCCATGTACTTTCAGAAAATCGGTAATAACCGTATAGTCATAATGTTGCAATAACTTATTGATTTCTAAGGAATTACCTATGGAAGACTCAAAAATAGAAAATATTTGTAAGCCCACAGTGAGGGCAAGACAAAGCTGAAAAAAATAGACAAGCAAGGCAATTTGCCAATGCTTTAGCCCAGTCGAAAAACCTAATTTAATATCTTTTAACATATATTTTTACGGTTTTTGGGTTCACGCAGATTTTCGCAGATGATAGCAGATTTCGCAGATATGCAGTAAATCTCACCTGCGTTTTTATGTGCAAAATATGCGATGAACATTATCTAAACCCTTTTTCCTTTTAACTCCTTTTTCCATAGTTTTGATTGATATTAGACGATAATTTACCCTAAGTATTTTGTAAGTAATTGATTATCATATACAAATGCTTTTCCGTTAAGACGTCTGTATTTTGGGCAAAGTTATACCTATTTTTACGAAACAAATAAAAAACAGCTTTCTTCTCCAAACATTTACAAAGGTAAAAACATGTTTTTACACACGCAATTACATTTTTTCGCATTTTTTGCAGGGGTTGAAGGAGAGAAACCGCTCATACATCAATTTTTTCTTTTTTTGCCCCCAATTCTTTGCAAGAACCGTCCATATTTTTTACCTGCTTCAGAAATTTCCCGTATCTTTGTCTATATTTTCATGCGAATAGTTGTGTGGCTTTTCAAACCGCACTAAAAACCGCCCAACTATCTATGATGCACTCACCTCAAAAAATGCCAACTTTCAATAGAACATATCTCTATCTCCTCCTCCTTTTTCTGGCAGAATTAGGGGTTATTACCTTTGCTCGCGCCAATATAAACCCCTATCTCACGCCCCTTTTGTTGCTGATATTTCCGATAGCTTTCGGAGCATTAGCCCTTCAACAAGGCAAGCCTTTGGACTATCTCCCCCTAACATTTCCTGCCTATTTGTTGATAGGAATGTGGGTTGCAGCTCTCATTTTGATAGGCTTTATATTTGCGACTACCCCCATTTCTCTCCCCCTTTCAGACACCATTCCTATAATGCTTTCCGCCGTAAAAAAACTCACAGCAGGGGAATTTCCCTATACACCTGTGGACGAAGGCTGGGGTTATACTGCTTTTTGTACCTATATGCCTATGCACTGGCTGCCCCTTGTACTCCCACATTTGTTGGGGATAGAGGTCAGGTGGGTAGGGGTTTTGGTGTTTCTGGGGGTAAATATAGCTTATTGTTATACACAGGTAAAGACTTGGAAAGTCCCTCTCCCCCCTTTTTCCCCCCCCTTATTTCTGCTCATAATTCCCCTCCATGACTTGCATTCTTTGGGGCAAACGATGGAGTTAATGATAGTTGCCTATTATATGTTATTGGTTTTTGCCTTATTTTCGGGAAAAATGGGTTGGCAAATCCTCGCCATTTCTTTGTGCCTATTATCTCGCTATTCTTTGCTGATTTGGCTGCCTTTATGGGTGGGACTTATGTTTTTTTACGATTCCAAAAGAAAAGCCTTGACGCTCACAGGAGGGATTGTTTTTTGTATATTGATAGGCTATATTCTGCCTTTTTGGATAAAAGATACCAGCATTTTTTCCCAAGCCCTCGAATATTACAGCACTTCAAGTGGGCGACTTTGGCAAATGATGGGCGAGTGGCAGAAGGCGGGAGATACGCCTTTTATTTTGCGAGGAGGAGGAAGCCTTGCTATTTATTTTTACCACTTTTTGGGCGGAGACATTCCCCATAAATTGCTTTTTCTCAAATATACACAGTTGATTATGAGCAGTTTATTTATTGGAACTGCTTTTGTAGCTTATCCTTTTTTTCGCAAAAAAATAAGCTACCAATTATATGCCATTTATTGCTTGCCTATCTATCTCGGCATTTTTTATGCCTTTATGTTAGTGCCATTTATGTATTTGCAACTTGTGCCTTGCGGGGTGATGATGGCTTTGTTGATTTCACGCAGATTTTCGCAGATTTAACCGCAGATTTTCACAGATTTTCTTTATCTGCGTTAAATCTGCGTCCCTATCTGCGAAAATCTGCGCGAAAATTCCCTATATTTGCAAGCACATTTTAGTACTTATTCTTATGACCAAAAAAATAACACATTTTCTTGTTCTTGCTACTTGTTTATTAGGGCTAAACACAGCATCTGCCCAGCTTCCTTGTGGACCCAATGTAAGCATGGCTTTCACGCAAACCAATGTCTCTTGCAATGGCGGAAATAATGGAGCTGCGACTGCTATCGTTACAGGAGGCACACCTTCAGCCTATTCTTGGAGTCCAAATGGAGCAAGTACAGCTTCTGTAAGCAATTTAACGGCTGGCGTTTATAATGCAGGCGCATTAGTAACGACAGGAGGAGCCGCAAGTACCGTTTATTCCGAAAACTTCAACGGCGTACAAACGTGGATGCTCAACACCTCCACAGGGCAGAACGATTCTGACCCCAATCAATGGATGATAAGCGATGACGAAGGAGGAGTAGCACCTTCGGGCTGTGGGGTAGCAAATAATGGAGATGCGACCTTATATGTAGTAGCTGCAGGGCAATTTCCGGGCAGTGGCGCAAGCTACTTTGCAGGAGGTGCATGTGCAGCATTAGGCATCTGTGTTACCAGCAACTATCGTGCAGAATCCCCCAATGTTTCTACCATAGGCTACACAGGTTTGACCCTCACTTTTGACTATATTGGCGTAGGAGATGGGCTAAACGACAATGCTTCGTTAGTATATAGCATCAATGGCGGGGCTACTTGGACAACGCTTGCCGCAAGTCTCAAAAGCCTTACCTGCCCCAATTTACAAGGGCAATGGACAGCGGCTTCCTACACTTTGCCTGCAAATTGCCAAAATATCTCGAACTTGCGGGTAGGTTTTGTATGGACAAATAATGATGATGGAGTAGGTACAGACCCTTCTTTTGCGTGCAATAATGTGCTTATCACAGGTTCGAGTGGGGCAGGAGGAGTATGCTATGTTACAGGAACTGTAACCATTACAGAGCCGCCCGTACTAAGTGCCTCTGCTACCACTGTTGCAACGGCTTGTCAAGGACAAAATAATGGTTCTGCAACTGCCACCCCTACAGGCGGAACGGCTCCCTATAGCTATTCTTGGTCAAATGGGCAAACTACGGCAACTTCCAGCAATTTGGCGGCAGGAAATTATACTTGTGTGATAACAGATGCACATAGTTGTACTTTTACCTTGACAGCAGTTGTACAAGCTGGGGCGGCTATCAGTTCCACAAGTAGTTCTACGCCAACGGATTGCAATGGTGGAAATGATGGTACGGCTTCTGTGGTGGTTACAGGGGGAAATCCGCCTATCACCTATAATTGGAGCAATGGGCAGACTACGGCAACTGCGCTCAATTTGACTGCGGGGACGTATGCTTGCGTGTTTATGACGGCTAATGGCTGCACAGGTACAGCAACTGTGGTAGTAGCAGAGCCTGCGGCGATGGTGCTTACGCCTACGCTCACGCAGCCCAATTGTTCGGGACAAACGACTGGGATTATTACGCTTGCAGTCAGTGGAGGCACGCCTAATTATAGCTATTCTTGGAACAATGGAACGATTACAGCAACTATTGCCAATTTAGCTTCTGGTACTTATAGCTGTTGGGTTACAGATGGAAAAGGCTGTACACAGACTTATACAGGCACGATTGCAGCCCCCGCAGCCTTGAATGTGTCTATGAGTTCTACCCCAGCAAATCCAGTAGGCACTGCTACGGCAACCCCTACGGGCGGAACATCGCCTTATACTTATTCTTGGAATAGTACACCTGCACAAACTACGGCTACCGCTACGAATTTACCCGTAGGGCAATATACTTGTACGGTAACAGATGCGAATGGCTGTGTGAAACAAGCAGTAATTTCCATTGAAAGTGGGATTGCGATTGAGCCTTCAAGCATTGGCATTAGCGAGCTTCGTTTTTATCCAAATCCTTCGGAGGGCTTGTTAAATTGGGCGATAACCTTGACCTATCCGCAAGATATAAGCCTTTGTGTATATGATTTGAGTGGCAAAAAACTGTTTTATTGGGAAGAGAAAAAGGCAATAACTTGGCAAGATAGCCGCTTGATTCCTAATCTTTCCGCAGGGGTTTATTTCCTCAAAATAGCTACTCAGCAAGGGGAAATGTACCAGAAATGGCAGGTGAAATAAGACTCGGATAAACAGAGAGCGTCCCGTTGTCTGTTGAGGCACAGACAACGGGGGCATTTTTGGTAGGATTTTTACTTAAAAATTTTTATCTTTGCGGAAATTAAGGATAATTATATGACAACACACGAAATTGTTTCACAAGCATTAAGAATGCCTTTTCTAGATAGATTATGGGTAATTGAACATTTGTTATTATCCATTCGAGAAGAAACAGCAAGGCAGGTACAGAATTTAAGCCTGAAGGAAGGTGCAAAAGCACTTCTATCAGATTACGTTAATAATGAAGAATTAACAGCGTTTACCTCATTAGATACAGAGGATTTTTATGAAAAGAAGTGAAATTTGGTTAATCAATCTTGACCCCACTATTGGGTCGGAAATAGGAAAAACGCGTCCTGCACTCATTGTAAATGATGACGAGCTGGGAATATTGCCGCTTCGGATAGTCGTACCTTTAACTGATTGGAAAGACCGCTATTATAATGCTATTTGGATGGTGAAAATAGAAACAAATAGCAGGAATAATCTAACAAAAGATTCAGCTGCTGATTGCTTTCAAGTAAGGTCCTTGTCAAATAATCGTCTTATTCGAAAGTTAGGAGAAGTCGATAGTGTGATTATGCTGCAAGTTGAAAAGGGCTTGGCAAAAATCTTAGCAATAACCCCTTAAAAATAAAAGACCGAGACCGAAGAAAAAAATGCAATTATAAATGCTTTTTGTGGCTGGGTTGTAAGGGGCTACACACAAGCCACGCACACAGCCGAGAAGCCCCTCCCAACGGGAGTAGGCGTTTTGAAGGTAAAATAAGGATGCGCCCCCATAATAGGTTTTTTGTTTTACAAAAAAGCATTTGTTTACAAAAAAACCGTATATTTGCGTATTCATTACAAGAAAGCTACAATATTTTATGGAAAATGGCATCAATTTACAATCTACTGCTGAAAGCTTTATCATTAGCATAGACAAAAATTTTATGGATAAAGCGTTTCTAATGAAGCTCTTAGATAAAATATGGATAGAATACCTTGCCCAAAAAATCAATTTTAACGAAAGTATAGAAGACTTAGGCGAAGAAATCAAACAAGATTGGTGGCAAAAAAACAAAGCTCGTTTCCTAAGTTGAAAATACCCAAAAAGAATTAACGCATGAGATTGATTATTGTAGATACCAATATTTTATTTTCTGCTTTGCGTTCGCCAAATGCCAAAATTCGAGAAACATTAGATAGAAATGATTTGCATTTTTACATGCCCAATTTCTTGATTGTGGAAATTTTTCGACATAAAGAAATGATTTTGCAAAAAACAAGCGCAGACCCAGAAGAAGCGTATGAATTTTTGAACAAGATAACCCAAAAAATAACCTTTGTAAACGAAGGCAATATCTCTCTTGGTAGCCTCATTCAAGCATATCGTTTATGCCAAGATATTGATGAAAAAGATACTCCTTTTATTGCCTTAACCTTAGAATTAGAAGGAGAATTTTGGACAAAAGATGAGGTATTACGGAGAGGTTTGCAAAAAAAAGGAGTCCTCTCTTTTTTTGATGAAAAAGAAGGAGAAATTTTGTATGTGTAGTCCCGAAAAATAGCCGAATCAGCAAAATCAAGCTGCTTTGCAAGAAAAAAAACTTGCAAAATCGGCTTGCTATGCCTATCTTTGCTTTTCCAATAACATGAACACAAAAAACACTTTTGGGGTTGGGCTTGGTCGGGGCTACGCACAAGCCCCGCACGCATTCAGAAGCCCCTCCCAACAGGGGTTTACACCGTTTCGGGTTGAATGTTCGGGATATTAATCGTAAACATTGTCCCTTTTCCCTCTTCGGATTCCACAGCAATTTGTCCTTGCATCTTGGTCAAAGCCTCTTTTACGATATATAGCCCTAATCCCGAGCCTGAAATTTTGGCATTTGCACGATAAAACATTTTGAAAATATGGGGCAAATGTTGCGCAGGAATCCCCAGCCCATTGTCTGTAATCGTTATTTTCACGCTATCAACTTGCAAATCTACCCGAAAATGAATATAAGAA
>JAYUZN010000557.1:0-1594 GCA_043751755.1 Bacteroidota bacterium
TCTTTCAATTTATGGGTATCATCTTCTACAATTCTCCTTACTAAACGATTGATAATGTGGTCGCTATGCGTTTCTGCCATGACATTTTTTCCTGACAAAGCCAAGGCAATAAAATAATCTGCCATTTGCATTTGCAAATTGGGGTGCAAGTGAATTTCGGGCTGTTCCAACATCAAAGTTCCGCCTTTTGGCATACGCAAGCCTTCTAAGACAATAGGAAAAATCTGACTTACCCCAAATCCCACATCTGCAATTCCTACCCTTGTGGCTTCGTCATATTTGCTGGCGTTTTGGCTCAAATAAATAATCCGATTGATGATTTCTGCCTCAAAATGGTCAATTTTCATCAAAGTAAGCCATTCATTCACAGCATCTTTTAAAGAAATGCTCTCTTTTTTCTCAAATATTTCCTGTATAGCATTGTAAAAAAAGTGATTTTCAATCGTTTTTTCTTTTTCTGCCAAATACAAAAAAGCCGCATTTTCGCCTTTATTGCCGATTTCTAAGACTTCGTCTCGATAGATATATTCACGCTCAGGCTCGCCTCGGAGGGGACCGATGTAGGTAAATACTTGTAAATATGTATCTAATAATTTCGAAATAAGTGCCCCAAAAGTTAAACTCACATTATCTGTGTCCTTCGCATCGAATAATGGAAAGAGATTGGAAAACATAAGCTCTATTTCTCCTGCCTCTTTCCCTTCTTCTATTAATAGGTAGTTATTGTCCTTTATATGTATGAATTTAACAAAGTTATTTCCTTCTATATCTATAGAAAACTCTTTTATTCCAACTGAACCATAATGTTTTGTATGAATGAATCCTAATGATATTTGTAATGATATACATGTAGTCTTTTTAGTTTTTTCATTACTTGTTTTTTTCCATAATTCGGGAAACTTACTACCAACTAAATTTAATGCGAGAAAAAATGAGAGCGAATCTATAATTTTTTCCATATTTTCCGCTAAATTCTCATCTTCAAAAGCCCATGAAAATGTAATAATGTCATTCTCTTTTTTCTGGTAGATTATATCTCGAAAATAGCCTAAATTTACAAATCTCCCATTCAATAACAAATTCTGTTTTGGGTTTTTATTTTCTATTGTCTGTTTTAACAGCAAAATACTTTGCAAAATAGAGCTTTTGCCACAGCTATTTGTGCCACACAGGATAGTTATCGGCTTTATGGGCAGATTATCTAATTTCTGAAAAGCCTTAAAATTTTCGAGGGTAAGATGTGTGAGCATGTAGTAAATTTCTTGCAAAGATAAAAAATATTTGTCAAAATGCTATGGATAAACACCGATTTCTTCTTAGAAATGAAAGTAAAATGAATTGATATTTTCTTACCACTAAGGCACTACTCGTAGTGAGCCTGCCGAACTAAGAACCACAAAGCAATAGGGTGAAAGAAGACATCTAAGCCCCCCCTTTTCTTTCTTAGTTTCCTTTGTGCCTTAGTGGTAAATTATAAAATTATTCTTTTCGTGTTGCTTACCCCCTACACGTCCATAGGATACATTTTATCAGGATTTATCCCATATTTCGCCGAAAAAGCCGCCAATTTCTCTGCCGAAAACTTGCCCATTTT
>JAYUZN010000558.1:0-2990 GCA_043751755.1 Bacteroidota bacterium
AGGTTAAAGCCGCTTCGAGGGTCTCCGACCACTCGAAGGGCAGCGAAACTAAATTCTTTTGAGTAAGCAACCCTTCGAGTGGGTGCTAACCCCTCGAAGGGGTTGTCTACCTAAATAGTTACCTTTAAACGTTAGTAAGATTTTTCGCTTACTTGGATAACTTGGCAAACCCATTTAAGTTTAATAGGGTGGCGAACCTTTTAAAGGTGCGTCACCCTACAAACCTACTGTAAAAAAAAACAGGAGAAAAATCCTAAGCATGATAGCCTAATTTCCGTATATTTGCCCTAAAATACGCTTTTCCAGATGCAAAAATATCCACATTACAAAAAATTAAGTGTACCCTCGCCTAAGTTTATAGGCTATTTATCTGCGACATCTGCTTTTATCTGCGAAAATCTGCGTGCCAACCACAAAACATCATGACATATCCCACCATAACCCTCAAAAAAGGGAAAGACCGCGCGGTTTTACTTCGCCATCCTTGGCTCTTTTCGGGTGCCATCGAAAAGGCAGACAAAGCGCAAGAAGGCGACATTGTGCAGATTCGCAACATAGAAGGCAAGATTTTGGCGCATGGACACTATGCGCCACAGAGTAGCATTCGCGTCAAAATGTTTGACTTTGCGCCCGAAAATCTGCAACTCAATGACGACTATTGGCGTGCAAAATTGCAAGCTGCTTGGACGCTACGCAAGCAAGTAATTGATAGGCAACATACTACGGGCTTTCGCCTGATTCATGCGGAAGGCGATGACCTGCCCGGAATCGTGGCAGATATATATGGAGACGTAGCAAGTATGCAGCTTCGGACGGCAGGCATGGAGCGTTTGAGTCCTGTTTTGTGCGATTTTTTGGAAACAGAAATCGGCTGTAAGCATATTTTTCTCAAAAAAGAAGAAAAAGAGGACGGAATTTGGCTCAAAGGTGACAAAGCCCGAACGGAATTTTTGGAAAATGGGCTTCGTTTTACGGTAGATGTGGTGCAAGGACAAAAGACCGGGTTTTTTCTTGACCAACGAAATAATCGGGCAATGGTCGGCAATTATGCCAAAAGCAAAACGGTGTTGAATGCCTTTGCTTATACAGGCGGGTTTTCTGCGTATGCGCTTGCAGGCGGCGCAAAGTCGGTCGTTTCGCTTGATATTTCCAAATCTGCGGTAGAAATGAGCGACCAAAACGTGAAACTCAATTTCCCCGAAACGCAAGCGCATTTGCCTGTGGCAGAAGATTGTTTTCGCTATTTGAAGGAAATGGAAAAAGATGTTTTTGATTGTATAATACTCGACCCGCCCGCTTTTAGCAAGAGCCTCGCCACCGTCAAAAATGCTGCAAGAGGCTATAAAGAAATCAACCTCAAGGCTTTACAAAAAATACAAAGCGATGGATTGCTGTTCACCTTTTCCTGTTCGCAGCATATTTCTACAGATTTGTTCCAAAAAATAATCTTTGGAGCGGCAGCAGATGCACATAGAGAGGTCAAGATTTTGGCACATCTTTCGCAAGGCGCAGACCACCCGATTAGCATTTATCACCCCGAAGGCGATTATTTGAAAGGGCTGATGTTGTGGGTAGGGAAATAGATTTGGGGAGCTATTTCGGTTTGCGTTTACCCTAAATAATCATTGCACACTGTTAAAAAGTGCGCAATGATTAGGTTTATCTCATCAATCTCGTCTCCATAATCTCCCGAAATTTGCGCAAAATGGCGATAATTTGCAGCAAATGACTTTTTTGGGTACAAATAAAGGGGGCGGAAACACAATATTCTTTTCCCTCCATTATCACAAAAGTCCACTCCCTACCCGCAATTTCGCAGCCATAGAGCGGAATTTCTATGCCTTCTCGTTTATTTTTAGTTTGTCCTATCAAAAACGCGGCTAACAACTGCGCCATAGAGTCGCCACTCGGATTCTTTTTGGGTTTATACTCCTGAAAATGAAAATAAGGTCTTTGCATAAAATCAAGCAAGCCTTTTGCTACCACAAAATCCGCTTTTACAGAAAGGCTATAGCCTTCTACATCATCTTCTTCGAGTGCTTTGTCAAAAAAAGAAACGAAAGTATCTCCATCTAACAATCTACCTAAGTCCAATATAGGGCTGATAAACTTCATTTTCAGGTCTTCTTCACTCCAACTACTCGCATTTTTGACGGCTTTTTGAAGGGAATTATCAAAAATAGCCTGTTCAACTATACCAAAGTTAGGGTCAGAAACGTTTAGCCATTCCTGCATAAGTGCTGTTTGCGACTCTTCTATTTTAGTTAAGTGAAAAGTAAGGATGATTTCTCCTTCTTTCCATTGTTTTTTTGCCATAAAAATAGGTATTTTGAGGGGCAAATATACGGAAAAATTCCAGAAATTTGCTCATTTTTTTTGGATAAAAAAAACGCCTGCCACTGCGGGTAAAGCAATGTTTATCAAATATAACAAAAAAGTACTGCTTATTGCTGTAAATGCAGCCACCCCAAAAAACTGCATAACTGCTAGCGCAACAGACTCTCGTATGCCCAATTCTGCTAAGGAAATAGAAGGAATCAGCGATTTTATGAGATAAATGAGCCATATCATCATAAAGCCTAAATAAACACTTTTGTCATATTCAAAGGCAAGCATCAACAAATAATATTGTAGCGAAAAGGTAAGGTTTCGCAAAAAAGAGAGTAAAAAGACCTTTGCCAAAGTTTTTGAAAGGGTTTGAGAGAGGACAAATAGGCTTTTTTCTATGACTTTCCAGCGATGAAACAGCGGTTTTTGGGCTGCCCAAGCCACGATTTTATGCGGAAAAACGCATAAAAAACTTAGCCCCAAACAAGCAATTCCCATCGCTATAAGCCCAAAATGGAATAGGGCAGGGGACGAGTAGGGAAGGGGTAAAGAATAGGCAGCCACCCAACCCAAACAAAGCGTTACTAACATTTGAAAAAACCTATCGACAACCGTCAAAGCAGTAGCTTCTATTCTTTTGCCTTCGGGCAAAAAATAAACTC
>JAYUZN010000559.1:0-1851 GCA_043751755.1 Bacteroidota bacterium
TATAGTCCCGTAGGGACGGCGATATTTATAGAAAAAACATGCCAACCCCTCCCTCTTTTTTTTAGCGTTTGCACGAGAAACGCAATAAATTGGGGGTAAGTGGTACCTATAAAATAAACGGGGTTAAATTATCGGAATAGCTGCCGCAAGCGGACGCTTGTGGCAGTTTCTTGAAGCGTCCGCTTCCATACTCGGAAGCGGACGCTTCAAGAAAGGAGGTACAAGCGGACGCTTGCACCAGCGATACAGGGAGCATGTTTTTTTTCTATAAATATCGCGTCTCTACGGGACTATCAAACGAGTAAGTTATTTAATTTTCAGTCCTAAGTATGAGCGAGAAATACGCTAAACAGATATTTTGGGTATGATTATGATAAACTTAGATTAACTTTCAACTCTCAACTCTCAACTCTCAACTCTCAACTCTCAACTCTCAACTCTCAACTCTCAACTTTCAACTTTCAACTTTCAACTTTCAACTCTCAACTTTCAACTACTTCTCTCTATGTTCAACTTTGAAGCAGGTGAAACCCTCTTATTTGACAAACCCAAAGGCTGGTCGTCTTTTGATTTGGTCAAAAAAATCCGCAATTTGATTCATTTCAAAAAAATAGGTCATGCTGGTACTTTAGACCCGCTTGCTACGGGTTTGATGATTTTGTGTACAGGCAAACATACCAAAACGATAGATACCGTTCAGGCAAAAGAAAAAGAATATGAGGCAATAATATGTCTTGGCGCAACAACACAATCGTATGATTGTGAGCATGTTCCAGAAAATATAACAGATACTTCGCATCTTACACAAGCCATTATAGAATCGGCTATGAAGGATTTTGAGGGAGAAATACAGCAAATTCCGCCTATTTTTTCGGCGGTTCATATAGACGGACAAAGGGCATACAATTTGGCAAGAAAGGGAAAAGAGGTGATTTTACAGGCAAGAACGGTTCATATTTATGAATATAGCCTGATAGAATATGTTTCGCCAACTTATTTTAAAGTACGCATTCGTTGTAGCAAAGGTACTTATATTCGCTCGCTTGCGCATGATTTGGGGCAGAAATTGGGGGTAGGCGGCTATTTGTTAGACTTGAAACGTACAAAAATTGGGGATTTTGACCTCAAAAATGCGTGGACAGTCGAGGGGTTTAAGGCGGCTTTGTTATAGTTTCACGCAGATTTTCACTGATAGGGACGCAGATTTTCGCAGACAAGATAAGAAAAATAGGAATTATGATAGGGCTTTAAATTTGCTCAAAAAACAACCTCTTGTACGAATACAAGAGGTTTGTAATAATTTGTAAAGCTACGTGCCATTCACAAGCCCCCAATGTATTCACATTTCAATTTCAAATTGTTCTACTATTTTTTTATTATAGGCTTTCCAACCCCCTCGAAAATCGCGGCTGGAAACCGCCATAAATTGCGCCATGCGTTCAGAATTGAGTTGCGGCAATACTTTTTGCGTATAACCATTCAATTTGATGCAATATCCCGAATAAAAAGTGCAATGCTCATTTTCATACAATACAAAATTAGGCTTATTATTCATAGGAGAAAATAAAATTTTCTTGCCAAAACTTGTATCTAAGCCTTGACTTCTGCCAAAAGCATACCAAGCAACTGTATTTATTTTTCCATTATCTCGCTTGTCTAACTCTTCTTTTATGGATAATAAATAGTTATACGCACAAGGATATTTTTCAGATAATTCCTTTTCTGGAATAATTTGATGCTTGCCATTTACTTTCTTATACGGAAAAAGGACAAATTCTGTAATTTCTTGTTCCTTATTTTTGAGGGTTGAGGCTTTAATAATAGGTTTTAATATTTCTTTTTCTAACATTA
>JAYUZN010000560.1:0-2513 GCA_043751755.1 Bacteroidota bacterium
TTCACATTCAACACGCCAAGTTCTGCGTCTAAGAGCATGGTATCGGTTTGAAGGCGATTATTTCCTGCCAAAAAAGGGGCAGAAAAAGTGAGAATCAAGGTTTTGTCTGCCGTAGCAAGCACAGAAGTAGGAGCTTGTTGAGCATTGACGAGAAAACGGGTTTTGTCGCTGTCTCTATCTGTCATTTTTTCGGAAAAATATACCTGTAATTGCTTGTCATTCAAGGCAGTAACTGCCGTAATTCGGTTGCGAGTATGTGGGCGCAAGAAGATAGGATTTCCATAACTGCTTGCAGTTACAGGCAAATTCGGATTGATAGAAAGCAAGACATATACATAGATTTTGCCAAAAGTAGCGGTGTTATCTTCAAAAGTAGTTTGCGAAGTATTGCCGATAGAATCCACAGGAATGCTCGTATTTGGCACATATTCTCCCCGCAAAATGGTGTAACTTGTGGCATTTGTTGCTTGCCAAGTGAGGCGAGTTGTGTCATGCCCCAACACAATTCCCTCCAAAGTCGTTACAGGCAAAGGACCTTGATAATTGAAATCTTTTTCAAAAAACTCCGTAGAATCGCCCCTACCTATGCCAAATTCTGCCACGCCATTTCCATTAAAATCCCCGACAATGTGATGCGTAGTAAGTGAGCCATAATAAAACCAGGTAAAATGATAGATTCCATCAAATTCCAATAGATAACTTCGGGGAAAAGTCGTAAAAATCAACTCATCATTCGCATCTGTATCAATATTTGCCGCCGTTGCAGCATTATAATCGTCCGTATCAATGTCATATAACAAATCTTCCCAGACGACTTCGTAGGTATTATTGCCCGTTGCTTCAAAAATCCGAAGGCGAATATAGGAAGGGTCATATTCTTTGTCGGCATTGCGCAAGCCGGGCAAGGGGTGAGTCGCTACAAAAAATTCGGGTTTTCCATTTCCATTAAAATCGCCCTGCGCCAAATATTCGCCCGCTTTATAGCTGTTTGTTGTATCTGTAAAAACTTTTACATAATTTTCGCCTGTTGTGTGTTCGTATATGATAAGGTCGCCGTCATAATCTCCATACATAATTTCCGTTTTTCCGTCTCCATCAAAGTCATTTACCAAGACTTTTGGGGCAATAGAACCCTGATAACCGCCTGTTATATCGGGCAAACTTGTGGCATTATTCCAATCTGTGCCATTTCTTTCAAAAATAAAATAGTCTTTAAAATCCTTAAATAACATTTCTTGCTGTCCGTCTTCGTCTATATCTGCAATTTTGGCAGCATACAAATCATTGCCAGCTCTTTGCCAACTTATTTGTTTCGGGGGTAAATTAGGGGCAGTTTGCGACACCAAAAAAGCAGAATCATTGACGCTACAAAGCAATTCTAACAAACCATCTCCATCTACGTCTTTGAGGTCTTTGGGAATGAGGGCATTTTTAAAGCTAAGAGAATCAATTACTTGAAAACCCGTAGGTCCATATTCATAAGTAACTATTTTTCCAAAAGAAAGCCTATTATTATATTTACTAAAAGTTACTTCTTTTCTGCCATCAGCATCAAAATCTGTTACATTTGGCAAAAACGCTCCCATCGGCAGCTTTGCCCCCAAGTAATTTATGCCTGCCTGTTCTATCATTTCTGGCTCAAAAACCAAAATTTGCGGAGAGGTTTGCCCTGTTATTCCTGCCAAATTAGTCGTTTCTATATAAAACTCCACATTCATTACACTTTGCAATTCTGAAAACATGCTTTTATCTATCAAAAACTCGCCATTTTTGGTAAGTCTATCCGTTGTTAAAACACGATATTTTTCTATAGGATTTGAGCGAAAATAGGCTTTATGAATGCCAGCATCATCAGAGCGAAAATCAATAAACAGCTTTCTTTCGCTATTATCCCAAATTTGTGCAGCCTTTTTGAGCGTCAAAACAGGGGCAGATTTATCTCGAATAAAACGAATCCTATCTTCAATCGTAAAACCGTCCGTTTTATCCACCCGCAAACGCAAAGTATATTCGCCTTCTGCCAGCCCTGTCATGTTCCAAACCGCCAAAGTATCTTTTGCAATCTGCCCTGTTTGCGCAGAAAGAATGTCTATCCACGCATCTGAATCTTCTGTGCCTTGATGATATTGCAAAGAATAGCTTTTCATTTCGGGTTCAAAAACAGTGCCTATTATCTGAATCAGGTCAGCATTTGAGCCGCCATCATTGCTCGGAGAAATGAGTTGAACATTAGAACTTCCTGTAATTTCCAAAGACCGTAACATATTTAACCTACCAGCTCCTGTGTAAGTATCCCAACCTGCGTCTCCCAAATCATCTGCGCCATTTGCCAAAAGCCCGCGAATTTGCTGTGGTGTGAGCGTGTTTTTTTGGGATAAAAGCAAGGCTGCCGTAGCCGAAACCATAGGCGCGGACGCACTTGTGCCGCTTGCATACATATATTCTACCCATTTTCCGTCCACAGAATCGCGCAAAGTCGTAGAAAAAATACCTGCCCCTGGCGCGCACAAAAC
>JAYUZN010000561.1:0-5702 GCA_043751755.1 Bacteroidota bacterium
CCCATTCCGCCGTCTATGACCATATCCACCAATTTCTCGTATTTGTCATGAATCAATTCAGGGTCGGTAATATACTCGTCCAAATCATCATCTTCGCGCAAACTTGAGGAAACAATAGGATTTCCCAATTCCCGTACAATGGCTGTAGCAATGGCATTATCCACCACCCGAATCCCCACCGTTTTTCTACGCGATTGGAAATGGCGCGGAATCTCGTGCGAAGCCTCCACAATGAAGGTAAAAGGACCCGGCAAAACCCTGCGCATCATCTTAAAAAGGGGCGTATGCACATGCAAAGCATATTTTCCCATTGTCTTCAAATCTTGGCAAATGCAGGAAAGATTGGCTTTTTCGGGTTTTATGCCTTTTATACGACAGAGTTTTTCGATGGCTTTTTTGTTGTTGATGTCGCAACCCAAACCATAGACCGTATCTGTAGGATAAATAATGATTCCGCCATTGCGCAAACAATCTACGACTTGCTTGATAAGGCGGTCTTGTGGCGTATCTTGATGGATAGTTAGCAGCATATTTTTGAATTATAATGTGAGTAAAATGTTCAAAACCCAGTATTTATACAAAAGTACGAAAAAAAAACATTCTCTCAAAATTTGGAAAAACAAAAATATGTCCTTAAACTTGCTAACTGTTTAGGCTTGCACAAACATTATCCTTTTCATCTGCGAAATCTGCAATCATCTGCGAAAATCTGCGTGAACCAAAAGACATCATGCCAAAATTTCCCATTCATAACCTTAAAGCCTGGGTAGCCGAAAATCGGCATTTGCTCAAGCCGCCCGTAGGCAACAAAGTGGTTTATCAAGAGACCGAAGATTTCATCATTATGGTTGTGGGCGGACCGAATGTGCGCACAGATTATCATTACAATGAAACAGAGGAATTCTTTTACATGCTCGAAGGAAACATGACTTTGCGGATTCAAGAAGAAGGCAAAGCTGTGGATATTCCGATTCAAGAAGGCGAAATTTTCCTACTTCCGCCCAGAGTTCCCCATTCTCCGCAAAGAGAAGCAAATAGCATAGGCATTGTTATTGAGCGAATTAGGAGCAAATCACAGACTGATGGCTTGCTGTGGTTTTGCGAAAAATGCAATACTTCTTTGTATCAAGAATATTTCCAAATGGAAAATATTATGACGCAAATGCAAGCCGTTTTTGAGAAATTTTATCGAGATAAAGAGGCTTGTACCTGCAAAAGTTGCGGACATGTATTGACTCCGCCAGAGAAATATAGGAGTTAAAAGGTATAAGTTGAGCGTTAATATAAGTTTATACTTTGAACGGGGCGAATTTTCCTTTCAACATGTCATTTCTTGAAGAAATGACATGTTGAAAGGAAAATTTACGGAAAATCTATCCCGTTTTGAGTTTCGCATAATCAACAGGAAGTCTTGTGATAGCCTCAATCTTTTTTTCTATCTAATGTTTTCAAATACAAGTCCTCCACTTTTGCCCTTGCCCAAGGCGTTTTGCGCAAAAAAGTCAAACTTGACTTGATACTTGGGTCGTGTGTAAAGCAACGAATATTGATTTGAAGCCCCAAATATTCCCAACCATAATAGTCATACAGTTCTTCTAACATCACTTTGAGTGTTACCCCATGCAAAGGGTCTTTGCTTTCACCTGCCATTTTTTATTTTCGTAGCGTTAAGAAATAAAGGTAATTGAGACATAGTAGAAGCCATTTTTTCAGCAGGTTTGTGTATCCTACCCCTTTGATAGGCAAAAATAGCAAAAAAGTCGCCGGCTATCGTCCAATAAGCCGCAAAGATAGGCATAATAATTTGTATTTCTCAAGGGTTAATGCTCAATTGCTCATAACTTCCCAACTTTTTTATGTTATCTGTGGTAAATTCATGTGTTAGCTAAGTTGTTAACTTAGCCACAAAGATACGAAAAAAATAGGAAATAAGCTACTTTTAAGAGCGTTTTTGTTGCTGCACAAAAGTCGCCAGGGACACACGCTGCCAGCGTTAGACCCTAGCGACTTTTGTGTCTTCACAAATAGCGGCATTTTGAAGAGAAGCCGTTAATTACTCAACGAAATGGTAAGGCACATACAAGGGCTGATAGCCTATCTCATTCATAATAATATCTTCCTGCCTACAATGAATATCCGCCTGTTTGTGGCATATATCTCCACTACTTACATACCTCAAGGTAGTAGCGGGTAGCAATTCGAATAATTTATCCACCACCATAGCTATAGCCTCACTGTAAGTAGGCATCTGATTGAACCAGGTGGAATAAATCTGTACGATATAGGACGTACTTGGTATTTCGGGAAACAAAGGGACAATTCCCACTAATTCTATAGCATGTCCTTCCGCTTTGAAGGCTTGAGCTACCAATAAAATCGCTTGTTTTAGTGCCTGCTTATCAATTGTTATTTATACAGTAAAGACTCCACATTCTTGCGAATACAGGATACAAAGATACGAAAAGCCTGCTTATTTTCAAAAAAAATCCTGCTGTATCGAAATGTTGTGCGGTTTTTCAAACCGCCACACAAAGCATTCTATTCCTGCGTGCGGCGGTCATTGAGCTTGCCGAAATGGAAAACCGCACAACACGATAAAGCAAAAATTAGGGGAAAAAGTTAAGATATTGGTTGTGTTGCTGGTGCAAGCGTCCGCTTCCATACTCGGAAGCGGACGCTTCAAGAAACTGCCACAAGCGGACGCTTGCGGCAGCTATTCCGATAATTTAGCCCCGTTTATTTTATATGTACCACTTAGTTAAAACGGGATAGATTTTCCGTAAATTTTCGTTCGTTATTTAACTACTACCTATCTTTTTATTAGCTCAAGCTATTTATTTGCTAACTATTACCTACCTTTTTATTAGGTCAAGCTATTTATTAACAAACTATTACTTATTTATCTTAATATATAATGCTTATTTATTTAATACATAAGGGTTACTTATTAGTTAGTTACTACTTACTTATTTTAAAAGAGATTTTAGCTATTTGAAAGCTATTAGCTAACTATGTTATACGAGGTAGATAGCTTATGATTAGCTATTACCTCAATTTATATTATATCCGCCTATGTTTAGGATAGGTAGGGCTATATTTTGTGGATTTTTAGGCTTTTTTAAAACAAAACCGCCCAATCGTTATAAGGCTTCTTTTTCATCTGCGAAAATCTGCGTGAAAATCAAAGGTCAATCTCATGCCTTTTACCCCGTCATCCACCCCCTTTTCGCTCCAAACCAAATTCCCATTTACCCAAGTTTTGAGGATTTGCGAGGAAAAAGTAGTTCCCATAAGCGGCGACCATTGGCATTTATACAAAATATTTTCGGGTGAAACTGTCCATTTTTTCTCCAAATCTACCAGCACCAAATCCGCAAAATAGCCTTCTCTTATAAAGCCTCTTTTTGCTATATGAAAGCAAATTGCTGGCGCATGACACATTTTTTCTACCACTTTTTCAAGGGAAAAAACGCCTTGTTTGTATAGCTCTAACATTGCCACCAAACTATGCTGCACAAGCGGCGCACCCGAAGGCGCAGTAGGATACAAATTCTGTTTTTCTGCCCAAGTATGCGGTGCGTGGTCGGTCGCAACTATATCTATTCGATTGTCATTCAAGGCATTGCGAATGGCTGTACGGTCTTGTGCCGTTTTTACAGCAGGATTCCATTTTATCAAAAAGCCTTTTTCGGCATAGTCGGCATCAGAAAACCACAGGTGATGCACACAGGCTTCGGCAGTTATTTTCTTTTGCGAAAGGGGCAAAGTATTGTCAAATAAAGCCACTTCTTTTTCCGTAGAAATATGCAAAACATGCAGACGAGTCCCCCATTTTTTTGCCAAAGCAATGGCTTTTGAGGACGACAAATAGCAGGCTTCTGCATTGCGAATAATGGGGTGATATTCGGCAGGAATATTATCGCCAAATTTCTCTTTTGCTAAGGCAAAATTCTGTTTAACAGTTGCCTCATCTTCGCAATGTGTCGCAATCAACATCTGGACTTTTTGAAAAATCTGCTCCAAAACTGCCTCATCATCTACCAACATATTGCCCGTAGAAGACCCCATAAATATCTTTATTCCGCACACATTTTGGGGATTTGTTTTCAAGACCTCCTCCAAATTGTCGTTAGAAGCTCCCATAAAAAAGGAGTAATTGGCAGGGGAAACCTGTGCTGCTCGCGTGTATTTTTGTGCCAAAAGTGCCTGTGTGAGCGTAGGAGGCGTAGTATTTGGCATTTCCATAAAGGAGGTAATGCCCCCCGCAACCGCAGCACGAGATTCGGAATAAAGGTCGCCTTTGTGGGTGAGACCCGGCTCCCGAAAATGCACTTGGTCGTCAATCACACCCGGCAAAAGATATTTTCCCGAAGCATCAATCGTAGTATCGGCAATTTTGTTCAAATGCTTGCCAATCGTATGAATAATGCCCTTTTCAATGAAAATATCTTGCTGCGAAATAGTGCCTTCATTGACGACAAAGGCGTTTTTGATAAGTGTTGTCATAAGTTCAGTTAGCAGTGAACAGTTAGCAGTTAGCAGTTTCCGCTTTGTTTTTATCTGCGCAATCTGCTTTTATCTGCGTACATCTGCGTGCCAAAGGTACGAAAATCCGCAAAAAACCGCTATCTTTGCTCTCAATTTAATTCCATAATTAGAATAAACAGGTATTTATTGCATAAAAAAAGGCTATCAATTAGTTACCTATTTTATAGTTTTCATTTTTCATTTCTCATTTCTCATTTAACTATGTTAGCAATCGGCGTAATGACAGGCACTTCGCTTGACGCAATAGACCTCGCAGCTTGCCGTTTTGAAATCGGCGAAAATGATAGCTATTCTTTTGAACTTGTGGCAACAGAAGCTGTGCCTATTGAGGTTTTGTGGAAGGATAGGCTGCTGAAATTGCCGCATCAAAGTGCGGAGATTTATGCCAAAACTCATGTGTATTTTGGGCATTATTTGGGCAAACATATTGCGGCTTTTATCGAAAAATATAAGCTAACACCCGATTTTGTAGCTGTGCATGGGCAAACTATTTTTCATCAGCCTGAAGCCAATTTTACGGCGCAAATCGGTGACGGTGAGACGCTTGTAACCTATTTGAACTGCCCGCTTGTGTGCAATTTTCGCAACAAAGACATTGCTTTGGGGGGACAAGGTGCGCCTCTTGTGCCAATGGGCGAGAAGTATTTGTTTCCCAATCAACGCTTCTTTTTGAACTTGGGCGGCTTTGCAAATATGACCTTCAATAAGCCGAATGATGCAAAACCAATTGCCTTTGATGTGTGTGCTTGCAATATCGTTTTGAATGAGTGGGCAAACAAATATGATGCAAATGTGGCTTATGATGCTGGCGGGGAAATTGCGAAAAAGGGAAGTTTTGATGCGGCTTTTTTTGCGGATTTGAATGGGCTTCCCTATTTTCGGCAGCCACCGCCGAAGTCTTTGGGCTGGGAATGGGTGGCAGAAAATGTCAATCCTTTGTTGCACAAATATGAGCTATCTTTGCCTGATATGATGCACACTTTTACGGAACATGTCGCTTTTCAAATGGGAAGGGCGGCAGAAAAGTTGCAGGCAGGCGGCGAGAATTTGGTCATAACAGGCGGCGGTAGGCATAATATTTTTTTGATGGAAAGACTATCTTTTTATTTGGAAAAAAGAAATATAACCATAGATACTACCATTTCTGATGAAGT
>JAYUZN010000562.1:0-1645 GCA_043751755.1 Bacteroidota bacterium
GGCATAGATTTCAAAGGCGCAGAAGTCATATTATTGCCTTTGATGTATGCTTTTTTGATAATGAGTGTGGCGATTGTCTCGAAACCTTTGCTCAATATCGAAGTCAAAGCCTTTACTTATTTGGGCGAAATTTCCTACGGTTTGTATATGTATCACAAACTTGCGGACTATTTTTTGCGCCTCATTTATCCTAAATTGGGCTTACATTTTGGAGGAAATACGGGGAATATACTGCTTTATTCTCTTTTGCAAATAGGCTTAACTATCCTAATTGCGCATTTTTCGTATCAGTATTTTGAAAAATATTTCATGAATTTGAAACGTAAATTCCAAAAAGTCTAAGGACAGGTTTTGTGATTTTGGGAAAAAAAATTACCTTTGCGGCTGTTTTGAGTTCAGTTCACGCAGATGAGCGCGGATTTGAGCAGATTTCGTACCTTTATCTACAAAATCTGCTATCATCTGCGAAAATCTGCGAAAAACCGACAAAAATCTCAATTTAACTATATGAAAAAAGCACTTGTTTGTGGCGGGGGCGGTTTTATTGGCTCTCACCTTGCACGAAGACTCAAAGATGAGGGGTTTTGGGTGCGTGTTGTGGATTTGAAATATCCAGAATTTAGTACTACCGCCGCCGATGATTTTGTGCAAGGCGATTTGCGGGATATGAACCTCTGCCGCCAAATTTTTGACCAATATTTTGATGAAGTATATCAATTAGCGGCGGATATGGGCGGGGCAGGCTTCATTTTTACGGGCGAAAATGATGCAGATATCATGCACAATTCCGCAACTGTAAACCTCAACGTGTTGGAAGTATGTAGAAAACATGGCGTAGGCAAAATTTTCTATTCTTCGTCTGCTTGCATTTACCCCGAAAGAAATCAATTAGACCCCGAAAACCCAAACTGCGAGGAATCGTCTGCCTATCCTGCCGCTCCTGACAGCGAATATGGCTGGGAAAAATTGTTCAGCGAAAGGTTATATTTTGCCTATAAAAGAAACTATAACATAAATGTAAGGGTCGCACGTTTCCACAATATTTTTGGAGACGAAGGCACGTGGGTAGGCGGACGGGAAAAAGCGCCTGCTGCTATCTGCCGCAAAGTAGCCGAAACCCCGGACGGCGGCACGATAGAAATCTGGGGAGACGGCAAACAAACTCGCTCTTTCTTATATGTCGCAGAATGTTTGGAAGGCGTGCGCAGATTGATGGATTCCGAATTTATTGGACCTGTCAATATCGGTTCGGACGAGATGATTTCTATCAACAATTTGGCAAAAATGATGATAGCTGTTTCGGGAAAAAACATTTCTATCAAAAATATTGACGGTCCAACAGGCGTGCGCGGCAGAAATTCGGATAATACGCTTATCGAAGAAAAGTTGGCTTGGAGACCTACACAGCCGCTGCAAGTAGGCATGGAAAAAACCTATAAATGGATTTGTGAACAAGTAGCAAATCGTCAAACAGCGTCTTAAGTTCACGCAGATTTTCGCAGATTTTCGCAAATATTTCTTAATCTGCGGAAATCTGCGCGAAAAACAAAATACTCATGAAAGTTTCTATCATCACCGTTTGCTACAATTCTGCTGGATATATTCACACCTGCATTGATTCTGTTGTTAATCAGACCTATAAAGA
>JAYUZN010000563.1:0-2890 GCA_043751755.1 Bacteroidota bacterium
GTAATTATTCAGGTTCTTTGTTCGTAAATTAGCCCTAAAAAGCCCATTTAACTCAAAGAAATCTGTCCCAAGACCGCCCTTTTTTGGGCAGTAACGTTGCACATTAAAGCGAACTTCTCCATGAAAGGACTGGATAATTACTTCTCGCTTTCCGTTTTTTTTAAATCCGAACCAATTTGTTGCGCCTTTTGCGCCTTTTCCAACAAAAAACCTTCGACTTCAGGAATCGCAGATGCTATAAAAGATTCACAAGACGATTCTATGCCATCAAAATCTGCCCAACAAGAATTGTGCGAAGTACTGTGTTCCAACGTATGAAGCTCTCCCGATTCATCGCTGATGATTAGTTTAAAGTTTAGCATGATTAGACCTATAAGAATGGAAATACCTTTTTTTCAAGGCAAGGTAACACATTTTAGCACGCTTTTTTTTACAAGATGAATTTTTTTTCATGAAAAAATAACGAATAAACATGTCATTTCTTCAAGAAATGACATGTTTATAAAAAGCTGCCTCAGTGCTGAAAGGCTATATCAAACTCAAATTTACTTTTCAACTCCGCCAATTTATGTTTAAAATTATTCTTTTTCAAGGTATCTGAAATCAAAGCCGAGCCAATCGTATATTTGCTAAACCCTTCTTCCCGAATATTCAGATGCTTCATCCATTCCGAAACGGGCGAATCTGCCTGCGATTTCTCCCGTTTTAGCTCCACAACTACCATATCTTTGCAGCAAATATCGCAAGCATCATTGCGAATATGTAGATTCAAATCTATAGTAAGTCGCTCTTTTAACACAGGATTTACAAGGGTAATGCGCTCAAAAACCGTCCAAAGTTGCGGATATAATTCTTCGGCGCGCATTTGAAAGCCTTGTTCAGTAATCAAATCTGTTATTTCGCTTAGTTTATTGGGAAAAAAAGAGACAGGAATCCGTTTTTTGGCAGTAACTTGCTTATTACTTTTTTCTTTTACCTCCAAAAAAATCAAGCCATTGACCACATATTTCCGCACACGCACCTTTATACGCGTCCCTTTTTTGTTGTGGTGCATCATATAATAGTCGCAATGGTCGGTGTCAAAATACAAAGTTTCATAGCCATGTAACTTTGTGTCATTGATTTCCAAAATTTTGTAGTCACTGTTTAATTCATGCAACAATTTCAACAAATCGGGATAGGTCAGTAAATATTTGGAGTCTATTCGGTTCATCAAGCCTACATCTGCGGATTTGATTTCATCTAAACTAATTGATTTAAAGGCACTTAGCCGTTCATCTATGCTGCTCATTATATAAGGAGAGAAAATAAGTAAGAAAGTATGCGGAAAATAGTATTCTGCGGAATGTGCAAATGTCGTAATAAAAAAGGATTTTTTGCGAAAAAAGTGTTTTTATTACCCATTTATGTATTTTTACGAAAAATAGAAGCATAAAGTTGTCCAAAATTTGTGCGAACAAACGCGGAAAAATGCCTATCTTTGTCCAAAAATAATCGCCATGCAAACCGAACAATATTCCTTAAATACACAGACATTTTCGCGCTTGATAGCCGAAAATCGAATTTATGTAGATAAAACAGAACTCATTTACAATCTTGTAAAAGAAGGGCATGAGTTTATCTATTTCCTTTCTCGTCCAAGAAGATTTGGTAAATCCCTATTAATCAGCACCTTAAAATCCATTTTTGAAGGCGAAAAAGAACTTTTTAAGGGCTTGTATATCTATGACAAAATAAATTGGAAACCTTACCCTGTCATTCATATTTCTATGACGGATATTGATTTCACCAACCTCGGTTTGTGGAAAGCCTTAGAAATACGATTACATGAAATTGCAACAGAACACGAAATCAGCCTTAATGCGGAAACAGAAAACCTACAATTTAAAACCTTAATCAAAGAACTGTATAAAAAATATCAGGCAAAAGTAGTCATTTTGATAGATGAATATGATAAGCCTATAACACACGGATTAGAGTTTGACAGCATAGCCTTAGCAGTTCAAAATCGGGATATTATGAAAAGTTTTTATTCTGGTTTGAAAGATATGGACGACTATTTGCGCTTTATTTTCATCACAGGCATTTCCAAATTTACAAGAGTTTCTATTTTTTCAGAACTGAACCATGTTACAGACATTACTTTAGACGAAAGATATGCTAATTTGTGCGGCTACACACAGGCAGAATTAGTGCATTATTTTCCGATAGGAATAAAAAATATCTGCACAAAATACAATATAACAGAAGAAGAATGTCTTGCTAAAATCAAAGATTGGTATGATGGTTTTTCATGGGACGGCAAAAATTTTGTTTACAATCCCTTTTCTACTTTGCGTTTATTGGCAAGTTCGCAATTTTCTAATTATTGGTTTGAGTCAGGTACGCCTACTTTTCTGATAAAACGATTGAGAGCGGCAGAACAAGTGCAGTTGGAAAATTTGCGCTTGAGTTCGGGCATCTATAATACCTTTGATTTAAGGAATCTTGACACTTTAACATTGCTCATTCAAACAGGTTATTTGACGATTAAAGAAAAAATAGATGACGATTTTTATCGCTTTGAACTTAGCAATCAAGAAGTTCGCAATTCTTTCAATGAAATGCTGTTAGGCGAGTACCTAAGCATAAATGGCAGCATTGCAGGGGCAAGTATTTTTTCGATTCGAGACGCTTTTTTACAAAATGACCTCCCACAAGTCATTAAAATTATCGAAACCTTGTTCAAAGCTATGCCTTCGCATTTGTTTTCCAAACAAAATGCAAAAGGGACTTACACTTCTGTAGGAGAAAATTTTTATCATGCCATTATTTACCTCATTTTCAATCTTTTAGGCGTAAAAATGCAAGCTGAAGTTGCCGTAAGAGACGGACGTGTAGATGCTATCGT
>JAYUZN010000564.1:0-10321 GCA_043751755.1 Bacteroidota bacterium
ATTGTTTCGCTACTTTGTAGATGACAACAAATTGGAAGCGCAACTGCATGAGGCAAGAGCTAAAAAAGAAAGTAAAGCGGGAGCAGGCGGTTCGAGCAAATCGTGGATGCAGCAAAAATTGGAGGAGGCACAAACTCGCCAAAAAGAAGTCGCCGCAGAAAATCGCAAAAACAAAAAATAAATTTGTTTATTCAAAAAAAGCCGTACCTTTGACCTACATTTATATGTAGTTTCAAAAAAAAACGAATAAGGAACACGAAAACAATAAAATTATCATTTAGCACGAAGGCACGAAGGAAACTAAGAAAGAAAATGTGTGGCTTAGATGTCTTCTTTTACTATATTGCTTCGTGTTTCTTCGTGTCTTAGTGGTGAGAAAAATGACAAGTTATTTTTTACTCGTTCCTAAATCAAAAAAAGCGGATTTTTCAAAAGTAAAAAATCAGAAATTTTATACACAAAAATGATAATTTATTTGTTTATTCCACAAAACCCACATACATTTGCAGTCTCCTTTACATAAAGGGGTAGGGTTTTGGGAGAAATAAACAAAATATATCATTTTTTCAACTATTTGTATATTTCAACCAATTATAACCAATCATTTCAAACTTAATTTTTACAGCATTATGATTAAACAAACAACCCTCACACTCGTAATTTTGGGTGCGATGACATTGGCAGTTAGTCCATTAGCGGCACAAGGAGACTCTGATTTGCCTGCAAATCCAGTTCCAGGTAAGTGTTACGCAAAATGTCTTATTCCAGACGAGTACAAAACTGTAACTGAACAAGTTATGGTGAAAGAGGCATCTAAAAAAATCCAAGTGGTTCCTGCCGAATTTGGTACTACCACAGAACAAGTGTTAGCTAAACCTGAAGCGAAAAGATTGATTCCGTATCCTGCTGTTTATGAAACAGTTACGGAGCAACTTTTGGTGAAAGAAGCCAGCAAACGTATCGAGGTAACTCCTCCGATATTTGAAACGGTTACTGAGCAAGTGGTTGACCAACCTGCTTATGTAAAGAAAACCACTATTCCGCCTGTATTCGAAACCGTTACAGAAAGAGTATTGATTTCTGAAGAAACTACTCGTTGGGAAAAAGGCAAAAAAGACCCTAACTGTCTTTCTGCTAATCCTGATGACTGTCGCGTAATGTGTCTTGTAACTGTGCCTGCACAATACAAAACCGTAACCAAACAAGTTATCAAAACGCCCGCAAGAGTAGTGGAAGAACAAATTCCAGCTGTTTACAAAACACTTACCAGACAAGTAGTAAAAGTGCCTGCTCAAACCAGAGACATTGATATTCCTGCTGAGTACAAAACACATACCAAGCAAATATTGAAACAACCTGCTGGCACCAAAGAAGAAAGCATTCCTGCGGAATACAGAACTTTGACCAAAAGAGTGGAAAGCAAACCCGCTCAAGTGTTGGAAGTAGATGTACCTGCTGAATATGCTACAGTTACAAAAACAGTATTGGTAAAAAAAGGTGGATACGCTGAGTGGAGAGAAGTAGTATGTGAAAAAGACGTAACCGTTGCGAAAATCATCGCTATCCAAAATATGTTGAAAAGCAAAGGCTACGATCCAGGACCAATCGACAACGTATTAGGACCACAAACTCGTGCTGCACTTTCTAAATTCCAACAAGACAACAACCTACCTGTAGGTCGTTTGGATACAGAAACCATGAGAGCATTGGGCGTACAATAATTTATTAAAATTGCTTTAATAAGTTGTTAATAAAATTCTAATGAAATTTTAACGAAAAACGGGTCAAATTTATTTGGCTCGTTTTTTGTTTTCCGAAAAATGTACTTAACTTGCGCCTCGAAATAAACGGCACTAAAATATTCCATATTTTATATCTAACCTATCAAATCAATGAAGGCTATCACATTTTTGGTTCTAAATGTAATCCTATTTTTGGGCGGCATCTCCTCTGTACAAGCACAAGATGAAGTTCGCTTTTTCAAAGGGTCTTACAATGATTTGACACAGCAAGCCTCAAATCAAGGAAAATCCTATATTTTATTTTTCACGAAGGAAAATTGTCCTCCTTGCGAAAGAATGAAAGAGGAGACTTTCACTGACCCTGCGCTCGCAGAGTTGCTTATGGAAAAATCGCTTATATACGAAGCCGAAATCCCAGACATGGAAGCCTATCAATTAGCGATAGAATATAATGTCGTAGGCTACCCGACTATGTTGCTTTTTTCGCCAAGTGGCGTTTTGTTAGGCAGATTAGTAGGCGGGCAGTCGGTTACAAGCCTCACGGATTATATATTGAGTATGATGTAAGCCTGTGGTATCACAAATGAAAAAAAAGCAAAAAGTAGTTCTATACAATCCCAAATCCGTATTTTATGATATGCCTTTGGCTTTATTGGCGATAGGTTCTGCCTTAGATGTCGAGAAATATGAGGTCATTATCCTTGATGCACGTATTGAAAATGATGTAAAAGCCTCATTATCAATACATCTAACGGAAGCACTCTGCTTTGGTCTAACTGTGCTTACGGGAAAACCTATGCAAGATGCCTTGACCATTTCGGAATGGGTAAAACAAGCTTTTCCTTCTGTACCCATTGTTTGGGGCGGCTGGCATCCTTCCCTTTTTCCAACAGAAACCTTAGAACAGGCTTCTTTTGTAGATATAACCGTACAAGGGCAGGGCGAAATTACTTTACAGGCTTTGGTGGCGGCTTTTGAAAATGGGCAAAATCTGGCAGAGATTGCTGGAATTACTTTTCGGAATGAAGGAAAAATCTGCCAAAACCCTGCCCGAATTTTGGCAAACATGAACGAACTCCCGCCCGTAAACTATGACCTTATCCCTGTCGAAAAATACTACGAACTCAAAGGCAAACGCCAATTTGACTACATTTCCTCCACAGGTTGCCATTTTCGTTGCGCCTTTTGTGCCGACCCTTTTGTGTTTGGCAGGAGTTGGACAGCGATTGAGCCTGAGAGAATGATAGCCGAATTTAAACATTGGCATGAAAAATACCCTTTTGTAGATGTCAATTTTCAAGACGAAACTTTTTTTACGCATAGAAAACGTACCCTCGAATTTGCGCAAGGACTTATAGATTCAAATCTTAATATAACTTGGGCAGGCACTTTGCGAGCAGACCAATGTAGTCGCCTCGAAGAAGCTGAATTTGAGTTAGTTATCCGTTCAGGATTGCGGCGAGTATTGATTGGGGTAGAATCTGGCACACAAGAAATGTTGGATTGGCTCAAAAAAGACATAAAACTTACCCAAGTTTGGGAGGCTGCTGCACGTTGCAAAAAATATAATATTGGCGTTATTTTTCCTTTTATTGTCGGTTTTCCAGGCGAAACAGATGACAGTATTCGGGCTTCGCTTTCCGTTGCACAGGGGTTGCACGCCTTGCACCCTGCTTTTCAAACGCCGATTTTTTATTTTAAACCCTATCCCGGCTCTGCAATTACGCAAGAAGTGGTAAAACAGGGCTATACTTTACCTACTTCTTTGGAGGAATGGAGCAAATTTGACTATGTAGGTGGGGTTTCGGGACCTTGGGTCAAAGAGGAAATGTATGAGTTGGTGGAAAGTTTCAAGTTTTACAATCAAATGGCGTACAGAAATCATAAATGGTTCACTTTGCCCTTGAAATGGACAGCAAAGGCACGTATGAAAAATTGGAAATTTGTGTTCCCGATTGAAAAAATCTTGATAGATACTTTTTATCCAAAAACGGAATTGTCGTAAATTCACGCAGATTATTTATATTACCACAGATAAGTAAGAGTGAGAAATAATCTAAACATATACTCTCTATTTATTTTATTGATTATGATGAACTTATATCAACTTTCAACTCTCAACTTATAACTTTCAACTACTTAGCACAGATTAACACAGATTAAGAAAAACCTAATCTGTGTTAATCTGTGGTAATTTTATCTACGAAAATCTGCGAGAAATATCGTACTTTTGCCCATTCTATTCTTCCAAACCATGACTAAAAACGGATTACAAACGGCGATTTTGCTATTTTTAGCTGCGCTTTTTTCTTGCAAACAAATGCAAAAAGCAAACAATACCCACACAACTCATGCGGACGTTTCGCATACAGATTGGTCTAAACAGGCGAATATTTATGAAGTAAACATTCGTCAATACACAGAAGAAGGCACTTTTAAGGCATTTGAAAAGCATATTCCTCGCCTCAAAGACATGGGCGTAGCCATTTTGTGGCTCATGCCGATTCAGCCCATTGGCGCAAAAAACCGCAAAGGAAGTCTGGGAAGCCATTATTCCATTCAAGATTATTTGAAAGTGAATCCCGACTATGGCACAATGGAGGATTTCAAGCATCTGGTAGCGGTTGCACACAAAGCAGACATGCACCTTGTTATAGATTGGGTTGCGAATCATACGGCTTTTGACAATCCGCTTGTGGAGATGCACAAAGATTGGTATATGTTGAATGAAAAAGGGGAGCCGAAACCGCCCGTTGACGATTGGACAGATGTGGCAGATTTGAACTATGACAAGCCCGAATTGCGCCTTTATATGATAGATGCCTTGAAGTTTTGGGTACAACAAACGAATATAGACGGTTTTCGGTGTGATGTGGCAGACATGGTTCCTACGAGTTTTTGGAATGAGGCAAAGGCGGAGTTGGATTTATTGGGAAAACCGCTGTTGATGTTGGCAGAAGCCGAAAATCCCGAACTGCACCCACAGGCATTTGACATGAATTATGCGTGGGAATTGCACCATATTTTGAACGACATTTGCAAGGGCAAAAAGACCGCAAAAGCCCTTGACGAGTATTATACAGACAAGGCAAAACGTTTTGCGCCTTCGGTGTATCGCATGAATTTCACGTCAAACCATGACGAAAATTCTTGGAATGGAACGGAATATGAGCGCATGGGAAGTGCGGAAGCGGTGCGTTGTATGGGAGTATTTGCGGCAACTGTGCCGGGTATGTTGCTGATTTACAATGGGCAAGAAGATTCTCTCGCCCGCCGTTTGAAGTTTTTTGATAAAGATGCGATAAAATGGGGGCATTTTCCTTTGGGAACTTTTTATAAAACCTTGCTGACCACCAAAAAGAACAATCCTGCTTTATGGAACGGAGATTTTGGCGGCGAATTGACGCGAATCCATACGGATAAAGACGACAAAATTTACGCTTTTTCCCGCACAAAAGGCGACCATTCTGTGGTAGTTATTTTAAATATGAGTCCCGAAAATCAGGAATTTAGCCTCAAAACACCTGAAATCAATGCAGAATTGCACGAGATTTTTAGCCAAGAAAAGGTAAATCTAAGTGCAGGAAAAGCATTTTCGCTGCATAAATGGGAGTATAGAGTGTATGAGAAATGAAAAGTTGATAGTTGATAGTTGAAAAATAAGAAATGAAAAATAAATAGGAAGGAAACCCTAAGTTAGAAGTTCTTATCTTGTTTATCTTGTAAACCTTGTCTAAAAAGTAAAATTAGGCGTTTCCTATCTTGTTTATCTTGTAAATCTTGTCTAAATGCTGCGCAAAATCCTCAAACGTTTTCTCACGCCTATTCTGCAATTTGCGGCAAAAAAACACGCTTCATCTCCGCTTGAATACCGTTTTCAAAGTCTGAAAATGACGATTTTGCCTTCCGTTTTTCATCCTGCTTGGCATTTGAGTACCAAATGTTTAGTAACTTTTTTGGGAGAAAAAGACCTGACAGGCAAGGCATTATGGGAACTTGGAGCAGGCAGCGGCTTAGTAAGCCTATTTTCCGCCCAAAAAGGAGCAGTTGTAACCGCAACAGATATCAACCTTACCGCTTTGGAAGGCTTGAAAAACAATGCGTTACGCAATCATTTGGAGATAGAAGTGTTAGAGTCAGATATTTTTGAAAAAATGCAAAACCGTTTTTTTGACTATATTATTATAAATCCGCCCTATTATCCTCAAAACCCTGCAAATGATGCTGAAAAAGCTTTTTTTTGTGGAACAGAGTTTCAGTATTTTCGCCGATTATTTGAAGGACTTTCGCAGTATTTTGCCCTTTTTTCGGAGAAAACAGAAGTCATTATGATTTTGTCAGAAGATTGTAATATGCAAAAAATAAGCGAAATTGCTGCCAAAAATGGCTTAACTTTGCAGCAGATTTGGGAGAAAAGGGTCTGGGGGGAATGGAATTTTATCTATCAGATTTCGTAGTTTCACGCAGATTTTCGCAGATGAAAGCAGATTTCGCAGATGTATTTTATCTACACTATCTCTTCATATCTGAGAGATTTTAATCAGTACGAGTGAGAAATAATCTAACTATATATTTTCGATATATCTTATTGATTATGACAAACTTATACTAACTTTCAACTCTCAACTTTCAACTACTTAACTTTATATGTTATCATCTTTTTTTGAAGGGATTTCTTTGTATTCCCACGCATTTTCCTTGCTTACCAAGCCACAAACCCTCAAATACGTCTTTTTGACGGGGCTTATAAGCCTTTTGTTAGGCTTTGTGATTGTGGGCGGAACGGTCTATAATTGTTGGGCGGCTTACGTAGATATACGGGCTTCGTGGACAGAAGGCGCGGGGGTTTGGGAACAAGTTAAAGCCATTGTATTTGAAATACTGCCCTTAGTTATATGGGTTTTATTGTCGTTACTTTTGTACAAAAATGTGGTTCTGATTGCTTGCAGCCCCGTTATGTCCCCCCTTTCTGCTGCCGTAGAAAAAATAGAAACAGGCAAAGTGAACGAAAGCGCTATTCCTGTTTCAGATATGCTTATTCGCAGTGTTAAAATCGCTTTGTGGAGTACTTTGTGGGAATTACTTTTGACTTTGCCTTGTTTATTGCTAAATATAATTCCCGTCATAGGCAGTTTTGCGGCGGCAATCGCCATTTTTATCGTACAATCTTATTATGCTGGCGCAAATTATAGCGATTTTATGTTGGAAAGACGCGGCTATAACACCGCAGATAGCATCGCTTATATTCGTCAGCACAAAGGCGAAATTACAGGAGTTGGCGGCGGCTTTGTGCTTATGTTATTTATCCCTGTTTTGGGTTTGATACTTGCGCCTGCTGCGGCTACGATTTCGGCTACCCTAAGTTATTTGCGCCATACAAAGTAGTTGCCATTTTCTAAATGGCAATTTCCCCTAAAATGTCCTAATTTTTCAAAAATTAGCCTGTTGTAAAGAAAAAAGAGCTAAATTTTTCGCTTTTGAGCCTAAAAAACCGCAAAATTCGCAAAGAAAGCCCACGCAAAGGACGCAAAGTGGGTAATTTGGAGTTATTCCTTCGCGAACTTTGCGGTTCCTTTGCGTTCTTTGCGGTAAAATGAGAGATATTTGCGTTTTGTCAGCTCCAATTTCTTCTTTACAGCAGGATAAAATTTGCAGATTTTGTGCATTTAGCGTATATTTGTCCTCAAATAAAACAGATAAAATAACGACAGAAATCATGTCCTACAAAAAATTTAATTTTGAGAAATTAGCGCAGCAATTTGGAATTGTCCAAAAGAAGCAGCACCTTTTTCCGCACCTCAAACATGAAATTGAGGGAAGTCCCGTTTTGTTAAGAATGATAGAAATAGGCATGGCATCTCCTATAACAACCGAAAAAGCGGCATCAGAAGCCTTTGTTTATCCTATTATGCAGGAAATAAAGCTTAGAAATGTGGACAAAATAGAGCTTTTTTCGGGCGAAAATTTAGACGGCGACAAATCTAAAGAATTGAATGGTGAATGTGATTTTATTTTTGCCAAAGCTCCCTACGCAGTAGAGTTAAAAGCACCTATTATTACAATCGTAGAAGCAAAACAAGCCAATTTGGATAAGGCAACGGCACAAGCAGCAGCACAAATGCAAGGCGCGCGCTTATTCAATCAAAAAAAAGGAACGGATATCGACACCATTTATGGCGCAACGACAAGCGGAACAGAATGGCTTTTTCTCAAATTGGAAGGAAATGTCATTTATATTGACGTGGAAAGGTATTCGATTCAAAAGCTGCCGCAGTTGCTGGGTATTTTGGATTATATTGTAAATTTGTATTGAGAATGCGGAAGGAATAAATTAAACAACACGCCTCCGTTTGTGTCCTCACAAATGGAGGACAAATAGGCGTTCAATACGCATATAGCCGAAAAGCCCCGTTTGTGGGGACACCATAGCCGTCAGGCTAACTTCAGATTTGCTGATTTTGGGCTTTTAGAGTGGCTCACTTTTCAAAAGTGAGCCACTCTAAAAGCTATAACACAACAGATGTTGTGTTTTTAAATCATAGCCTGACGGCTATGGTGGGGACACAAACGGGGGCAAAAAACTTATATTAACTTTCAACTCCCGTTTGCGCGGACTTCTTGCCTTGTGCGGCTGCTTGCGGGTAGTCCGCGCCCAGAAAAAGGTTCGGTGGGTTTTGTCTGCGCACAGGGCTGTAGCGCAAACCCCCTGTTTGCGCGGACTTCTTGCCTTGTGCGGCTGCTTGCCTTGTGCGGCTGCTTGCGGGTAGTCCGCGCCCAGAAAAAGGTTCGGTGGGTTTTGCCTGCGCACTGGGCTGTAGCGCAAACCCGCCGAACCTTGCCCACAAATTTTTAAGGTCGTTATCTAATTTAGGCATGAAGATTAAATAACTTTTTTTGACGGTTTTATAGTCCCGTATTTCGACTTCGCTCAATAACAAGGGACACGATATTTATAGAAAAAAAACATGCCTCCGCCTCTCTCTTGTTTTTCGTGCTTGCACGAAAAATGGGATAAATTGGGGGGATTATGGGGGCTATAAATATGTCGTCCCTACGGGACTAAGAAATGCTAAAAATGACTGCTATTTTGCGTTGTTGTAAAAATATATGGAAATCATCTTATACAAATCTTTGCTGGCTGAAATAAAAGACCATATTAGCCAAGCACAAATGAAGGCGACTTTTGCCGTAAATGCCGAAATGATACGATTGTATTGGGAAATAGGCAATGTCATCGCAAATAGGCAGGCAGCAGAAGGCTGGTCGGCGGGGGTTATTCCTCGTTTGGCGAAAGACCTCAAAAATGACTTTTCAGAGCTTAAAGGATTTTCGGAAAGGAATTTGGGTTATATGCTTCGTTTTGCTAAAGAATATCAAAGCGAATCAATTTTGCAACAGCTTGTTGCAAAATTGGCTTGGGGGCATAATATCCTTTTGTTAGAAAAAATAAAAGATACAACGATTCGGTTTTGGTATATGCAAGCCTGTATCGAAAATGGCTGGAGTAGAGAGCTATTAGCGGCTCAAATAAAGTCGAATTTGTATGAAAGAAGTGGCAAAAGCCTCACCAATTTTAGCCATACTTTGCCGAATCCTTTGTCTGACCTTGTGCAGCAATCGCTGAAAGACCCCTATATTTTTGACTTTATTACCTTGGCACAACCTTACAAAGAAAGAGATATAGAAAATCAAATTATCAAACATATTACCAAATTTTTATTGGAGTTGGGCAAGGGTTTTGCTTTTGTGGGCAGACAATATCAACTTACAATAGCCGAAAATGACTATTATATAGATTTGCTATTTTATCATATTCGCCTCAAATGTTATGTGGTAATAGAACTCAAAAACACGAAATTTATGCCAGAATATGCAGGAAAACTGAATTTTTATTTATCCGCAGTAGATACTTTGGTTAAACAAGCAGACGACAATCCCAGTATTGGCTTATTGCTTTGCAAAGATAAAAATAAAATAGAAGTAGAATTTGCATTAAGAGATATTCATAAACCTATGGGAATCAGCGAATTTACAATCATGGAAAGCCTGCCCGATAATATAAAAAGCAGCTTGCCCACAATAGCAGAAATCGAAAACGAATTGAAAAACCTGTAAAACAGGGAGATAGAGAACGCTAAAATTTGCAGATTTTGTACATTTAGCGTATATTTGTCCTCAAATAAAACAAATATGGCAAAAGATTTTTATCACGACTCTCTCAAATACTATCATCAAATGGATAAAATAAAACACTTTCAAGACGTTATTTTGCAGTTTTTGAACAATTATAACGAAGAGATGGGCGGGAATTTGCCTGATTGTATTCCCGAAAGACGCATACTTGCAGATAAAGAAAATAATAGTTTTCAGTTGCTTTCTGTAGGTTGGAAGGGCAATCACTATATTTTTGGTCCGCTTTTTCATTTTGACATTATTGAGGGCAAAATTTGGATTCAATGCAATAATACAGAAAGAGAAATTGTAGATGAGTTGATGGCACAAGGCATTGAAAAACAGGAGATTGTGCTGGGATTTGTGCCGCCTCATGCAAGGCATTTTTTGGGCTTTGCAACTGCCTA
>JAYUZN010000565.1:0-1678 GCA_043751755.1 Bacteroidota bacterium
AATTTGCCTGAAAGAGATGTACTTAACCCGTTTACTTTGTAATAATACATACCTCTTGCAAGCGATTGAGTATTAAAATCAAACGTTTCTGTATTTTCAAATAATGAATAGGTATTTACTTTTTGTCCCAATGAATTGAAAATAGTTATCCTACAATTTGATTCAATTTTGGAACTAAATACAAAGGAAGCCTTGCCATTTGTTGGATTTGGGTACACATATACCCCCTGCCCATTGATGACTGCTGACTGATAACTGGTTATTGTATCACAACCTGAGCCTACCATTGCCCCCAGATAGTAGTTGGGGTAGTGCGGCATGGTGAACGCATTGTATGATAGCAGCTGTACCCCATGCTGCCGAAACCCACAAGCAAGCCCTGCGCTATCGGGGTGGTCTATGACGTGCATGACATTTTCGCCATTAGGACAATTCCAGTATATTTTGCCATCTGGAGCAAGCTGACCTCTGTAAAACCAACTTCCAAAAGGGGATTGATAGCCGTCATAAGTCCCTATCAACGTTTTTGAGGCTACAATATCAGCTGCTTGTAAATCCATTTGGTACATAAGGGTATCTTCTGCTACATATAACCAACGCGAATTAGGGGAAATAGCTATACCACCTGCTATCCAATAATCCATTGTACAGGGTATTTGTAGAATATTGCTAAATAAGCCGGTGCATCTATCAAAATCCGCAATTGTAAGCCTTTCTGCGGCAGCATCATTTCCATTGTCAAACTTGGCGTATTTTGTTCCATCTGGTGAAAAATGTACTGTTTCTCCTCCTCCCATAGAAACTCCCCTTATGCCTATCTCTTGAAAATCATGGTAGCTAATGCTTGTTGAGGTAAGCAATAATTTATGAAATCCATTGCCTGGCTGTCTCGGGACAACAACCCACCAATCTTTCCCATTAGCATGTTTAACCGCAGTAAGCTGCCCTAATACCAAAGAATCGGAAAAAATATCAATGTTTTTTGCAGTAACAGCCCCTAAGCCCCCATTTGCTTGCATATCAATAATACTATATTGCAGTTTAGGCGCAAAACCAAATGTATAATTTGCATTCACATAGATAGGTTCATGAATAATTATATATTGTTGCTCATTACTTGGAAAAGGTAATATCAAAACAGACTGTGCAGTGCTATTTCCTCTATTTTTCCATTCATCAGCATAAGCACAAGGACTTAGCCCAAACCCATTTTGCATGGTATCATTGCTTTTGTCCAATATTACAAACCCATTTGTGGTAAACATCACTTCGCCGTCTAATGGGTCTGTTATCGTAAATGCCATACTTTCAAAATTTATAGGCTTATCCTGCCATTGCATAACCATGGTATCTGTATCGAATTGTAGCTGTGTTATACCAAAACCACTGCCTTGCCCAGCATAGCTCTCATAGCCCACTAACCAATTTCTATCAAGCCTATATTGTGCGTTTATTGTAGTAGAAAAAATTATCCCTATTACAAAATAAAAAAATATTTTTTTCATATTTGTTGTATTATGCCCTCATAGCACTTTATTTGCTACTATGAGGGCAGGTAGAAGGTTATTTTTCTACAATGAATTTGCCTGAAAGAGATGTACTTAACCCGTTTACTTTGTAATAATACATACCTCTTGCAAGCGATTGAGTATTAAAATCAAACGTTTCTGTATTTTCA
>JAYUZN010000566.1:0-1566 GCA_043751755.1 Bacteroidota bacterium
ACGCAATAAATTGGGGGGGAGAATTCCATTTTCTATAAATATTTCGTGCCTACGGCACTAAGAAATCCCCAAAATGAAATTGTTATGTTATTTATTTTCTATTCCTTATTGATTATGATAAACTTATATTAACTCTCAACTTTCAACTTTCAACTACTTATCTGCGTCCTCTGCGAGCCATCAACATCATGCAAAAAATCGCTATTTTCGCTTCTGGAAGCGGCACAAATGCCTTACAAATAATTGCGCATTTCCAAGATTCTCTCAAAGCCCAAGTCGTTTTGATAGCAACCGACAATGCTCAAGCTGGGATTTTGGAAAAAGTAACAGAAATGCCTTTGGAAACGCATATTTTCAGCAAAGAAGAAACCAAAAATGGGGCTTTTTTGGCAGCTTTTCTGCAAGAAAAAGAGATAGATTTGATTGTGTTAGCAGGCTATTTGAAACTGATTCCTGTAGAATTGATACAGGCTTTTCCGCAAAAAATAATCAATATTCACCCGTCTCTTTTGCCCAAATTTGGAGGGAAAGGCATGTATGGAATGAATGTTCATAGGGCTGTGATTGCTGCAAAAGAGGCAAAATCGGGGATTACCATTCATTTAGTAGATGAAATATATGATAATGGAGAAGTTTTATTTCAAGCAGAAGTGGCGATTCCAGCAGATTACACAGCCGAAATGCTGCAACAAGCTGTGCTGAAATTAGAACATTTACATTTTGCAGGAGTTATAGCAAAACAGTTAGCAGTTAGCAGTTAGCAGCCATTGCTATTTTTCAATTTTCAATTTTCAATTTCTTATGTATATTCCTTCGCATTTTCTTTGGCAAAATGAAGCCGAAATTTGGGATTTTATGCAAAAAAACTCCTTTGCCACGCTTGTGAGTTCAGGAGAAAATGGGCATATTTCGGCTACCCATTTGCCTTTTATCTTAGAAAAAAGGGACGGAAAAACCTTTTTATTGAGCCATTTTGCCAAAGAAAACCCCCAAAATGCGGACTTGACAAAGGGGGAATTATTGGTTATTTTTCAAGCTCCTCATGCTTATATTTCGCCTATGTGGTACGAAAAAACGCAAAATGTGCCAACATGGAACTATGTAGCTGTACATGCTTATGGGAAAATAAAACTTATAGAAAGCGCTGAAAATCAGTTGCTTTTGTTAGAAAAAATGATACATACTTTTGACAAAAGCTATGAAGCAGAAAGATGGAAAAGCCTTTCTCCTACGTATATAAACGGCTTATTGAGAGGTATTACCGCTTTTGAGATAGAGGTTACACATATAGAAGCAACAGAAAAACTTAACCAAAATAAGACTGAAACCGATAGAAAAGGAGTAATCAATGCTTTACAAAACTCCGATGATGCAAATGAGCGTAACATGGCGGAGAGAATGAAAGAAAAAATGAGAAATGAAAAATGAGAAATGTTTCTTCCTTTTTTTTTCTCACACCTCATATCCCACTTCTATCCCCAAATCTGCGATATTCCCTGCCCCTTCACGTACTACAATTACCTCATTTTCATTGCTAAAATCAATGATAGTAGAACCCTGTCTGCC
>JAYUZN010000567.1:0-11192 GCA_043751755.1 Bacteroidota bacterium
TAATCCGCAAATAACAGGGCTATTTCAGCATTTTTGTTATCATTTTTGGAATACAGCTAAATATGAACTATTGGAAAATGCGCAAAAAGTGGCAAATTCTTCGGTAGAAGCATTTCCTTGTAAAGATAATTTTTGTGAAGCAAATTTCGTTAAAACAAGCCTACAAGAAACGTTTTATTTACATGAAATAAGTATTCCAATTATAGAAAATACGAGTATCATAAAATTAGATACGTTAAAAAATGCAAAAATAATCACTTATTTTAAGCAAAATAATATTGATTTACTGAATAAAATAGTTAGTAACAATAATCAAATTTTTGGATTATCTACTATCAATCCTTTTCACTTGATAGGAAATTGGCTTGTTCCTGCTATATATGTTGCAAATGACGCACTTTTTTGGGCTTTTCCGCTCAATTCTGCGCAAAAAAAGCTCGTAAATGCCCATTTTTCTGCCGTAGAAAATGCGGCGGATTATCAATATTTTGGTGAAGAAACGCGAGGGGAATTGTTGAATGAGACGCTCATTTTTCCCGAAAAAATAAGTACAGAAATTGTCATTACTGGAACAGAAACGCTCACAGCAAAGAATTGTAGCGCACAAGAACTGCTTTCAAAAGTAGATTTTGAAACGCAAGAACCTGATTTTGAGGACAATGGAAAAAGTATAGAAATAACATTTACTTGGCAAAATATTCCTTTCTATTTGCCAAAAACAGCAAAAACGCACAAATTGTATTCATTATGGACTGAATTTGAGGGAAAAGTAAAGGCTTTTATCCAAAAAATAGAAAACAATATAAAAGAAGCAGAAGCGCAAGAATCAAGCATTTTGCCTGTGTTAAAAAGATTTTTTTTAGGTAAAAAAACGTTATTTTCAGATATAAAAATGCAACTTAATCGCTTAAAAGACAAGCCTTTTTCTGCACTTCCTGCCGCAGAAATGAAAGAAATCATAAAGAAATTGAACGCATTAAATTCCCAAATTTTGGGCGAGAAAAAAGAGATTATTCAAGAAAATAAAAAAGCAAAATTGCAGCAAGAAATTGAAGAGTTGACGGCTCAAAAAGCAGAAAAAGAAGAGGCTTTGAAGGCATTTATCTTAGAAAAAGAGACAGAAAAAGCGGAAAAAGAAGCAAAATTAGCCCTATTTTGTGAAAAAAATGAGATATCTAAGGAAAACCTCCGTAAATTTCAGGGCGACCGTGAGCAAAAAGCAGGAAAAAAGAATCAAGAAAAAAATCCTGAAGAGGCTGCACAAGCAAAGGAAGTGTTGCAAGAGCTGAAAAATCTACAAAGTTTTGATTTTGCCGAAAAAATAAAAACAGATATAACGAAAAAGGAGAAAGAAATGGAGCAAATTCAGCGAGAAATACACAAAAAAGAGAAGGAAAAAGGGCAAAATATTCCCGAAAAAGAAGCCGAAAAATCTTCTTTGAATGAGATTTTAGGAAAAAAAGAAGCGATTGTTTCTCCTTTAGAAACAGACTTGCAAAACCCGAATCTGGGACCTTTGCCTCATACGGGAAAATTGTATGAGCTTGGAAATCAGGCATATATAGCGATTGAATATTGGGAAGAATACGAACAGGGTAAAGTGGAAGCCCTTAGATTTTCCGCAAAATTATGTGCAAATAACAGCTAATTTTTATGGCAGAACAGCGAATAGTCATTGTTATTGACGAAAATGGAAAAATAAACGCCTCTACAGAAGGCATAAAAGGCGAAGTTTGTTTGGACGAACTGCAAGCCTTGATGGATAGTTTGGAGGAACTTCAATCTATCGCAAAAACAGATGAATTTCATCAAACGCAAATCATTCATTCTACCAACAAAATTTACAACCAAAAATAATGAGCGCAGTTATCAAAACGATTACGCCTTTTCTCAATCAAGCAATATTGTGTGAGGCACTTTCTGCATTAGGCGTGAAATATTCCCTTCAAAATGAGGCAATTATCACAGAAAGAGTAGATTATTATGGACAGCAAAAATTTATTTTTATTAATGGTCGTTATCAGTTTCAGCATGATTCGAGTGCGGAAAGAGAAAATTATGCTTGGCGAAAATTGAATTTTAAGGAATGGAAAACGGTAAGTCAATTTTTACAAGCCGTTGAAAATGAATATAATACCTGTTTTGAGCGAAAAATGGCAGAATTGGAAACGGAACGTTTGATAGCAGAAAAAGAACAGTTAGAGGCAGAAAGACAGGCGTTTGTTGCGCAACAAAAAGCGGCAATTATTGCTAAAGCTAAGGCACAAGGTTACAGTGTTAAAGAAGAAAATATGAAAGGGAAAGTAAAATTGGTGCTGGTGAAAAATACGTATTAAGTAGTTGAAAGTTGAAAGTTGAGAATTGAAAGTTGAGAATCGAGAACATACTGCCGCTGTTTGTGTTCTCACAAACGGCAAAAGAATGGATAAGTAAGGAAACTAAATTATTGATTATTAAGTGTTTAAGTGAATTTTTAATTTTCTTGAGATGAACATTGCGCATATAGAAACACAAAGTTATATTTACGGACCTGGCTGTAGATTTGTTATTTGGGTGCAAGGCTGTTCTCTGCATTGTAAAGGCTGTTGGAATGCAGAAATGTGGCATTTTGAAGCCAAAAAGACTTATTCTGTAGCAGACTTGTTGGCGGAAATTATGCTATATCAATCTGATATAGAAGGGATTACTTTGCTTGGTGGAGAACCTTTAGACCAATATGAAGAGGTGTTATCTTTGGTAAAATGCGCACGAGAAAAAGGCTTTTCTGTCATGTTATTTACAGGATATGAAATGGCAGAAATGGAAACTAATTTTCATTCTGAAATATTAAAATATATAGATATTTTAATTTCTGGTAGATATGAATTAGCCAAAAGAACCACAAAACATCAATGGATAGGTTCTACCAATCAGGCAATCTCTTTTCTGAGCAGTCGTTATCAAGATTATGTACTTTCCAATCATAACTATGTGGAAATCACCCTAGAAGATAGCGGTCAGGTAACTTATTTGGGATTTCCAAATATGGAATTGAGGTAAGTTTATTATTTTTTTCGCAAAATCCCCAAAATAGGCTTATATTTGCATTTATATCCTGAAAATATGCCGCGAAAAGACCTATATCATGAGAGTGTTAAACATGCTTTACAAAAAGAAGGCTGGGAAATTACACATGACCCTATGTATATAGAGTGGGAAGAGGCAACTTATTATCCAGATTTAGGCGCAGAAAGAGTGATTGCAGCAACAAAAGACAATGAAAAAATAGCTGTCGAAATCAAAACATTCCTTGGGCAAGTGCTTCAAGATGAATTTTATAGAGCTTTAGGGCAGTTTGATAATTATTTCTATGCACTTTCCGAAGTAGAGCCAGACCGCCAATTAGTATTAGCAATTCCGATAGAGGCTTACGAATTATTCTTTCAAAAACAATATGTTCAAAAAATTATCCAGAAAAAGAACATATCTTTATTAGTTTACCATCCTGTTTTAGAAATAATAGAAAAATGGATAATACCTTAACATATCAACAATGTATTACTGCGCTTTTGGCGGAGTATCAAGCCTATTTAGGGGGAGCAAATCTGCAACAAACCGATGAAAGGCTAAAAGTTATCATAGATACAGAACATCATCATTATCAGTTACTTATAGTGGGCTGGAAAGCAGGAAAATACCGTTTCAAGGTGTTATTTCACTTAGATATTATTGCCAATAAAATTTGGATACAACAAAATGATACAGAGTTTTCTATCGCTGATGAATTGATGGAAAAAGGGGTATTGCAGCAAGATATTGTATTGGGTTTTCTCTCAGAACGAGATAGAGCTTATTCTGGCTTTGCAAGCACTTAACCGCAGATTTTCGCACATAAAAAATATCTGCGAAAATCTGCGTGAAAATCTCAATACATCTCCATTCCCCCGCCTTGTGGCGCATTTTTCATATTTTTCGATTTTTTGAAAATGGACGCATCTGGTTTTCCAAACATAAATTGCAAGCTCACTTTGAAATAACGGGCATCTCTGCGACGCATAATTTCCTGAATATAAGTAGCTTGGTCAAAGACCGTTATGTTTTTGCGGCTATTGAACAGGTCATTCACCGAAAATGTCAAAGAGGCAACTTTGAAAGCTTCGGCTTTGAAAGCAAAGTCCGCAAAAGGAATGGCTTTTTTGTAGCCTTGTGGCATGATTTGACGAGACTCATAATTGCCCAACAACTGCGTAGAAAACTTGATAAACGGCTTTCCATGCAACTTAATAGACGCATTATCAGGGAATTTGTAGTTCGCAATCAGCTTGCCATTTGCTGCCCAACCTTGCCTGTTATATTGGTCTGTAACCACTCTTAGGCTAAATACATTCACATTTGCGGTCAGTTCCCAGCTTTTGCCAAGATTCGTTTTGAAAGTATTATCAAAGCCATAACGATGCACAAAATTCCCATTTGTGAAGGTATTTATCAAAATTGTGGAATCATAAAGGGCGGGATAAGCAACGCCCACAATCGGATTTTCTTCCAAACGATAATATACAGAACTTAAAATATTGCTATTTCCAACTATTTTGCTGTAATTCAATTCGGCTGTATTAATAAATTCGGGCTGTAATTTGGGGTTTCCTTGCGTAACATTTTGCCTATCTGCCATAAAAATCACTGGCATAAGTTGGCGAAAATTGGGGCGATTGATTTTGCGGGTAACATTGAATTGTAACTCGCCTGTTTCGCCCATTTTTTTGGAAAGATAAATGGCAGGAAACAAGGCTTTCCATAAGTCAGCCGTTCCTTTGGGAAAACTGTAGCCAAATGTTGCACTATCTGGCTTGTTAGGATGCTCTTTATAATACAAACTATCTGTTCCCGAAAAAGTAGTCTGCTCATAGCGTAAACCCGCCTGATAGCCTATGCCTTTCCAAATACTTGCATAATTGAAATAAGCCGCATAAATCGCATTTTTGGTCGTAATATCTTGAGAAACGCCCGGCAAGTTTATGTATTCGCTTGTGTTATAGTTGTAATAATTTAAAGCCATTATTTGATGTTGATTTTCAACGAACGCCTTTACGCCAAATTCCATTTTTGAATGGTCATTGATAGGGTTCACAAAATCAGACTGAAAGGTCATTTGGTTTCCTTTGCTGCCCCCGTCTATTTTTTGTAATTCTGGGTCGGGCAAAATAATCGTACCTGCTGCATCATAGCTATGAGTCGTCCAATCTGCAATGTTCGTTCTGCGTCCAAAGGCATAAATAGCGTCTGTTGTCCATTCTTTGCCTTTTTTGGGAAAAGCTTTTTTCCAAGTAAGCTGCGACAGCAAATTTTGAAAATGATTATCTGGTTCGATTGTGCGCTCGCCCGAAGACTCTTTTACCTTATTTGCATCAGAAAAAGTAAAAGTTTGTTGGTCACCTACATTAAATCTACCCTTCATCACATTGCTGGAAACGGTAAGCGTATTGCGATTATTGACAGAATAATCAATCGCAATTCTGCCCATTTGCATAGAATTTCGGAAAGTAGAAAGATTATTTTGGTCAAAATAGCCCGTAGGATTGCCCGCAGCGTCTAAACTCGTTTTGTGCGTATAGCCCTTTACAGGAAAACCGCCAATATTTCCATTATAAAACGTGGTAACATTGAACCTGCCTTGTTTGATATTCAAATTTGCCGTTCCATTGTAGCGATTTCCTGTACCTACTCCTACGGAAATAAAGCCATTGTAGCCCGGTTTCTTGTTCTTTTTCATCACAATGTTAATCATACCGCCTGTTATAGAAGCATCATATTTTACAGAAGGATTCGTCATTACCTCGATTTGCTCAATCATAGCAGCAGGTATTTGATTGATACTTAGTTGAGTAGGCTTTCCGTCAATGTAAATCGTAGCTCCATTGTTGCGAATTTGCGCACTCCCGTCCGCATCTACCGTAACCGAAGGCACGCTTTTCAGCACATCTTCTGCCGTTCCGCCCGCCGCCGTAATGTTTTTATCTACGTTATAAACCCGTTTGTCTATGCCAATGGAAACCTGCGATTTTTCGGCAGTTATGACGACTTCGCCTGTTTTGAGGATTTCCTCTTCCATGCCAATATTTCCCAAATCGACTTCCAAATTGTCGGGCATCGTCAGCGTTTCTACAACAGAAACCTCTTTGTAGCCCAAAGTGCTTATTTTTACCCTTACTTTTCCCACAGGCAATTCGCCTATGCTAAAATCGCCATTTTCTTCGGAAAGTGCGCCATTTACAACCGAATCTTTGCCCATAATGGTCATATAGATGGCAACAGAGGCATAACTTAACGGCTTTTTACTGGCTTTGTCAATGACTTTTCCATACACTTTTCCAATGTTAAAGTTCATTCCTTTTGGCATTCCGCCGGGAGGTTGCGCTTTGAGAGAAAAAAGAAACATGGATAAAAAGCTGACAATGAGTACAATGTTTTTCATCATAGTAGTTATAGAAATTGATATGAATCTAATCAATTCATATTTCAAAACACATTAGTAGGGATTAATGTTGAAACATTACTTATTTTTTTTGTCGGTAAAAAGGGGGTATTTTGTCGGTTTTTGGGGGAATTTCACGCAGATTTTTGCAGATAGGGACGCAGATTTCACGCAGATTTAGAAAAAGGCAGTGTTTATTTGCGAGAATCTGCGGTTAAATTTGCGAAAATCTGCGCGCCACCCCAGCCGCCCAGCCCTCCTACTAACCAGCCGCCCAACACATCTGTAGGATAATGCACCCCCAAATAAATACGACTATAACTTACAGCAAATGCGCAAAATAAAAACAAAATACTTGCTTTTTTTTGCCTGAAAAAGAAAGATAACATAACTGCCATTGCCATAAAATTTGCAGCATGTGAAGACGCAAAACCATATCGCCCCCCGCAATTTCCTTTATAAGTGTGTACTTCAAAAGGGAAATGTGCGGCTTCGTGGCAGGGACGCACACGCTTAGTTAAAGGCTTTAATACATTGGAAGTGAGGGTATTGGCAAATCCTACTGCCAAACACAAACACATCAAAAAGCGAAAAACAACCGCTTTTTTCTCTTTTTTCCAAATAAAAAAAAGAGCCAATAGATACAAAGGAATCCAAGTCCATCTATCGCTTATCAGCTGCATAAGAACATCAACAGCAGGGCTATTATGCGAATTGATGAAGTGAAAAAGTTGTATGTCAAGGTTTTCCATGGAAAAACGATAAGATTTTGTGAAAATAAAAGGCAAATGTCTATACTTTGGGAGTTTTTTCCTAATTTTGTGGCAAACTATCACGCAGATTTTCGCAGATAAGAGCAGATTTCGCAGATGTATAACTCTCAATTCTCAATTCTCATTTTTCAATTCTCATTTTCGTTTTTATGCAAAAAAAATACCTTCAAGTATTACAAGTTTCGCTTTTTGCGATGGCTCTCGGCAACTTTTCTTGGCTATCTGCGCAGGTAGATGGCACACTTTCGCCCAATGAAAACTACCAAACCTATTGCGCCCAAAACAATCCTACGGGTTTTGGAGATGCGGTAAATGGAGACCTCATTGAAGCACAATCAGGTTCAGAACTTGACGGGGCTTATGCAAAAGTCTCAAATGGCGTGTTATACCTCATGTTTACGGGTAATTTGGAAAACTTCTCCACAGGCGCATCAAATCGCCTCGAAATTTTTGTGGATTCGAAAGCAGGCGGAGAAAATACTATTTCTAACCAAAATCCCATTGTTACAGAATTTGAAGATGTGAACAAAATGGCAGGAATTAAGTTTGATACCGCTTTTTCGGCAGATTATTGGTTTACCCTTGCGCCAAGTTATCAAAATACGAAACATAAAGTAGCCATTTATTATGCAGAAATGGGCAATCCTAACGGCTTAGTTGATATTCCTTTGCCTGATGTGGACTTGACAAACTCAGGAGGACCCTATAATTTTACGTGGGCAAATGGCGCATTGGGTTGGAATAATTCCAATATTGCAGGCGTAAGCCCTACCGCAGCAGGCAGCCCAGCCAATGTTACAACGGGTTTTGAGTTGGCAATTCCTTTAAACAAAATAGGAAGCCCAACTTCTAACATTAGAATTTGTGCATTTATAAACAGCGCAGCCCACAATTACCTTTCCAATCAAGTGCTTTGCGGCTTAGGCGGAACGGCAGTAAATTTGCAAAGCCCTACTGTAGGCGACCCTAATTATTTGGTAGGAGTGGATTTTAGCAGCATTGCAAACGACCAATATTTCACCATTAGCCTCACAAATTCTTTGGAAACGTCTTTTGACGCAGGTGCAATGACGGTTTCGCCTACTTTGGTAGAAAATACTTTTACGGTAAACTTGACCGCAGGAACGCATAATGCACAAAATACGATGATTGAGGTATTTTCTGTAGAAGGAAAAAAGGTTCATTCTCACACTTTTGCGACAAATAAAGGCGAAAATACTTTTCACATTTCGGCAGAAAACTTGCCTTCAGGAATGTATTTTGTCAAAGTTAAAAATGGAAATAAGTGGGGTTGTGAGAAAATTGTCGTTAAATAGTTTTGAATGGGATAAATTTTCCTTAAAGAACCACAAAAACACTCACCCAGCACAAGTTTAAAGCCTACCTTATCGTTTTCTATCACACGATTGTAATAATCAAAATAGGTTTTTGACACTTCCTCAGGTTCAGAGCTTTGATTTTCTTGCATATCAGGATGTTAAATGTTGAATTATGGCTACATAATATAGGGAATAAACTGCAAAAACGTAACATTTAGCTAAAAAAAATATAAATAATAAAAAATAGGATATTCTGCTATCCAATTAAGTTAGCAATTGAAGGGGGATAAAAAAGAAACCTGTCATTTCTGCATGAAATTGACAGGTTTACCTTTTATAACAATCTGCGAAAAATCACAGGCTCATATTCACATCCCAAGCCTCCAAAATATCTGCCACTCTCCGCACAAATTTCCCGCCGAGCGCACCATTTATAACCCTATGGTCGTAGGAGTGTGAAAGGAACATTTTGCTCCGAATCGCTATCATATCTCCTGTTTCTGTTTCTATAACAGAAGGCAGTTTGCGAATTGCTCCTACCGCCAAAATCGCAACTTGTGGCTGCATGATGATAGGCGTTCCCATCACATTGCCAAAAGTGCCAACATTGGAAACAGTATAAGTGCCGCCGTCTAAATCTTCGGGCTTGAGTTTGCGATTGCGCGCACGATACGCAAGGTCGTTTACAGCCGCAGACAAGCCTATGAGATTGAGCCTATCTGCGTTGCGAATGACAGGCACAATGAGGTTATCGTCAGGCATAGCAACGGCTACGCCGATATTTATGTCTTTTTTGACCAAAATTTTGTCGCCTTCTACAGAAATATTGACCATTGGCATTTCTCGCAAGGCTTTGGCAATGGCAAGGACAAAAATAGGCGTAAAAGTGAGTTTTTCGCCATATTGTTTTTCAAAAGTGGCTTTATTTTTATTTCTCCAAATCACAATATTCGTTACATCAGCCTCCACAAAAGAGGTTACATGGGGCGAAATATGCTTGGAATAGGTCATATTTTCGGCGGTCATTTTGCGCATTCTGTCCATTTCTATGATGTCAAAATTGCTGCCATGTGCAAATTTTTTCTCCGAAATAGCGAAGTTTTGAGGGGCAGAAATAGCCGTTTTTGCTATAACATTTTCGGTTAAAACAGGCTTTTCGGCTACTTGTGGCGCAGGTGCAGCCACTTTCAACTCACTTCTGTTTGCCACATACTCCAAAATGTCTTTTTTGGTAACGCGCCCATCTTTGCCTGTACCCGCAATCGTTTCCAATTCTGTCATGCCTATTTTTTCCTCACGCGCAATGTTTAGCACCAAAGGAGAATAAAATCGGTCGCCTCCAGCATTTGCCAACACAGGTTCTGCGAGGGGTTGCGGCACATAAGGTACGTTTATAACAACGTGTGCAGCGTCTTCTTTTGGGGCAGGATTTTGGGTAGTAGCAGGAGCAACAACCGCAGGAGATTCGCCTACGCCGACAATAGCCGTTTCGATAATGGCAATCACTTTGCCTACGGGTACTACGTCCCCTTCTTTGTAGAGGAGTTCGATAATAATGCCTTCTACGGACGAAGGAACTTCAGAATCTACTTTGTCGGTGGCAATGTCTAAAACAGATTCTTCTGCTTCGATTTTGTCGCCTACTTTTTTGTTCCATTTGAGAATGGTTGCTTCGATGATACTTTCGCCCATCTTGGGCATTACCAATTCGACTTTTGCCATGATATATTGTTGTTTTTCGCGCAGATATGCGCAGATGAAAGCAGATGTCGCAGATAAAACTTATTTGGCTTCAAATAAATTTATCGTGCCATTTATTATTTTCATTTTTGTATAATCTTGATTTACAATGCTTTCTAAACGATTATTTCCTATATTAACATAATTCTCATCTATTTCAAACCCGATAAATTGCCTATTACATTTTTGGGCAGCTACTGCTGTTGTGCCACTTCCCATAAAAGGGTCAAGCACAATTTGCTGTTCTTTTGTGGTTAATTTAATTAAAAATTCTATTAATGCTAATGGCTTTTGCGCCTCATGTACTTTTTCTTCTGAAGCACCAAAACCAAATTCTAACATATTTGTAGGACTTGTGCCATTAATCTTACAATCTTCTATATTAATAGCCCCTACTCCATTTTTTAATATGTTATCTGTTATCGTTATTTTATATGGTTTAAAAAACCACGCAATCGGCTCATAAATAGGGGCAAGATTTCCCAAACGCCAACCTTCCCAATCTTTCGCATCTTGTATGAGAGAGCGTTTTTCTAAAATGCCTGATAAGCGTTGCGCACGATGATGTGCAGACGGTTTTTTCCATGCCAAAACATCTTTCAACAAAAAACCACTATCTTCTAAGGCATTTATGGCTCTGTGCAACGTGCGTCTTGCGCCAAACACAAACACAGAAGCCCCTTCTTTCATGACGGGAAAAATGAGCCTTGCCCAACTTTCGCACCATTCTTGATATTCTTTTCCACTATTTCTATCCGCAGAACTCCAGCCATTTATGGGCTTGCCCCTCCGTTTAAATCCTGTTTTGCCAAATTGTGCAGGAGAATGTCCCAATAATGCAGAATTAGTGTTATTGTGAAGCACGTCCCACTCGTCTAAATTGATTCCATAAGGAATATCAGACAAAAA
>JAYUZN010000568.1:0-2171 GCA_043751755.1 Bacteroidota bacterium
CAAAGAAGTCCCTATTTGCAAGGTATCATTCAATTCTACTACACTTCCTAACATGGCAGTATATGCGCCAATGGAAATTTTGGGATTCCAATTATCAAACGCAATTTCCTTTATTTGATACTTGTTTTCGGCTTGTGTATGAGCGTTATTTTTAAGGTGAATAGCTTGATTATGAGCCTTTTGAATGACTATTTTTGGGCTATTTGAAGGTATAGCACTTTCCTTTTTCATTTCTGGTGTAGGAGAAATGAAAGGCTTATTTTCTGAAATAGGAAGGCTTGTTTCTTGCTTATTTTCTTGCTTGGGAAACTCGGCTATTTTGGGCGAATTTTCTGCTATTTCTGGCAAAATAATAGGCATTTCAGCTCCTTTTGGGGAAATGTCAGCCTTATTTTGCTTTATAAAACCCTCATTCTTTTGGGTTAAAATGGGCTTTTGAGCTGCTTGTGTGTTTTTATTTTCTGCAAAAACAGGCTCTTTTGTAACAGAAACAACAGGTTTATGTGCAAAAGTCGTCTTTTCTGTTGGAAAAAAATCTCCTTTGCCAAACCAATAACTTGTTCCGCCTGCGACTACAAAAAGCAGCAACAAAAACGGCAATAAGCGTTTTGCTTTTTCCCAAATAAAATTCCCTTGCGGGTTCATTCTGTCTAATAAACGGCGCATAGCCCACCAATCTCTGCTGCGATAAGCGGCAGTACCTGCTTCTATTTTGGCTTTTACTTGAGTATCAAAGGCTTTTTCGTCCAATCTTTGCTCAAAAACAGCCCAATCCGTAGCAGGTATTTTTGTTTCGTGTTCCGCTATTTTGTCAAATATTTGAGTATCAAATACATGATTGTCTAATTTTGGCTCAAAATCGTCCCAATCTGACGCCATTTCAGCCGCCTCAATCAGCTCAAATTTGCCTTGTACAAAAGTGTCTAAGGCTTTGTTATTCAAGAAATTATCGAATAATGTGCGTTCTTCTGTAGTAATTATTTCCTCATGTAGCGTTATTTTTTGGTTAATGTGTTGGTCAAAAGAAGTCTGTGCGAACAATTCATTCATTGTTAGCCAATCATCAGGAACGTAAGGTTGAGTTAGGTTCTCTAATGCTTCTTTTATATGTTTATCGAAATTCATCATAGTTCTTTTTGGACAAGTTTTTTGTTTTTTAGACAAGATTACAAGATTTACAAGATAGCATTGGACAAATTTTTTGTTTTTTTGGACAAGATTACAAGATTTGCAAGATAAGAAAAAGTATGCGATGTTTTGTTTTTCAGCATATCAATTCTCACAGAGGTAGCTCTTATTTTTCAATTTTCAATTTTCAATTTTCAATTTTCAATTCTCATTTTTCCCTTATATTTCGTATTTTTTGATTTGATACAAATCTAATACCATTTTTTGCAGTTTGAAACGTGCCTTTGCTAAGTTTGACTTAGATGTTCCTTCGCTTACGCCCAATATTTCTCCAATTTCTCGGTGAGAATAACCGTCTATCACATACATATTGAAAACGGTTCTATAGGCAGGAGACAAAGTTTGTACCAATTTTAGGATTTCGTCCGCACTTATATTGGAAAGAATGTCAGTATTGTCCGCCTCGTGCAAAGCCGTATTGATTTCCATCGAAGGGGGAATCTTAGCCGTTTTGCGGTAACAATCTATGGCAGTATTCACCATAATTCGCCTGACCCAGCCGCCTAAATTTGTCCCTCTTTGATATTTTGTCAAATTGGCAAACACCTTTATAAAGCCTTCGTGAAGTATATCACGGGCTTCTTCGCGGTCGGTTGCGTAACGTAAGCAAACTGTTATCATCGCGCCATAAAATCGCTCATAAAACAGTTTTTGAAACTTCCGTTCTTCGCTCAGACAACCGTCTATAATGGCTTCTTCAGAATAATCAAATGCTTTCATGAGGACAATTCTGCGCTTATTAACGAAAAGAGGAGAGAAAAAGTTGCCTCTATACAGTAAACAGTGAGCAGTTAGCAGGAATTTACCCTATTCTTTCTGCCATTTTTCTGTATAGATGTCATTTATTTTCCAAAAGTACACACCTTTTGCCAAATCTCCCCTGCTGTAAAGAAATCGGAGCTGACAAAACGCAAATATCTCTCGTTTTACCGCAAAGTTCGCAAAGGAACCGCAAAGAACGCAAAGGAATAACTCAAAATTAC
>JAYUZN010000569.1:0-5643 GCA_043751755.1 Bacteroidota bacterium
GGCAGAATCGGGGGGAAATACGGAAAAAGTAGGGCAGGTTAGCGGATAAAACGGAACTCAAGCGGAAAAGAAATAGATGTTTTTGATGAAAAAAAATAACATTTCGCTTGCCTCACATGCTGCATAAACGAAGCGCAAGGCTAAAACACATGCAGCACGTAGTCAAGCGTTGTCGTTATGCACCAAGAAAGGGATAAACTAAACTTGAAAAACTTAGCGTATCCCCAGCCGCACAAAAAACAACCAATGCCCAGCCGCACGAAATCCTACGCTTCGCATCCGTTGTCTTTTTGCAGCCGCACGCAGGAGTGGTTAAGCAGGACGTAGAAAACCCCGCCCACCCACCCCATTTATAGGGTAGTAGTTTAATAATCAACAATTTAATAATTATATGAGCCGAAGAATAGAATTTGTAAAAAACGAAATTATTGACCAGTATTTGAATGATGAGAATGAACAACGCCCATGGATTATTGGATTTAGTGGTGGTAAAGATTCTACTGCAATGTTACAAATGGTTTGGTATGCGTTACGAGAAATTCCCAAAGAAAGACGTTTACGGGAAATATATGTAATCTGTAATGATACCTTAGTTGAAAATCCGATTATTTCAAGCTATGTAAATGGGGTATTGGAAAAGATAAGAGATGCCGCCTTAAAACAGGGTTTGCCTATTTTTGCACAAACAACAACACCCAAATTAGAAGATTCATTTTGGGTAAATTTAATTGGGCGAGGTTATCCTACGCCTAATTCGTTGTTTCGTTGGTGTACAGAACGATTGAAAATAGAACCTACAACTAATTTTATTCTGAATAAATTGGGAGAAAAAGGTGAGGCGATAATTTTATTAGGCACAAGGCATGATGAAAGTGTAACCCGTTCAAAATCAATACAAAAGCATGATATAAAAGGCAAAAGACTTACCAAACACCAACTCCCTAATGTATTTGTTTATTCACCCATAAAGGAGTTAATAGTAGAAGAAGTTTGGGGTTACATAAACACAGTTGCTTCGCCTTGGTTTGCCAATAATAAAGAACTTTACACAATATATGCAGATGCAAGTTCTGATGATTATGAATGTCCAACGGTAATTGTGAATAAAAATTCGCCTTCTTGCGGGCAAAGCCGTTTTGGGTGTTGGGTTTGTACCGTAGTAAAACAGGATAAATCTATGACAGCTCTCATAGAAAACGGCTATGAATGGTTACGCCCGTTGTTAGAATATAGAAATAATCTGTATGAAAATCGAAATCTTCCCCAAAATAGAGAGAAAAAGCGGAAAAATGGAGATGATTCAATAGGCCCTTATACGGCGGAATATAGACAAGAATTATTGCAAGATTTATTGAAAGTTCAGGTAGAAATACAAAAAAATCACTCTGATATTCAATTAATTAGTAATCAAGAACTTATCGCAATCCAAATAATATGGCATCGTGAAAATATATTTAATGTAACGGTTGCTCACATATTTGGCTTAATTTCAGAAACATTTAACGCAGATATGAAAAGTAAAGAATCCCAATTGGCGCAAGAGAAAAAACTCTTGACAAGCGCATTTCAAAGTGATGTTCCCAAAGTGGAGTTGGTCGAGCAGCTTTTAATGTTAAACAAGTCAAAGCAGCTTTTGCAGAAAAAGCGAGGTTTGCCTGCAGAAATCGAAAATCATTTAGAACGATTTATTCACCAACAAAATACGCAACATAATCTAATATGTTAATAAACCAAGTTCTTATACACAATTTTCGTATCTACAAAGGAACGAATATTATTAACTTCAAAACGGAAGGCGAAAAAAATATTACTATCATAACAGGTAAAAATGGATTTGGAAAAACCACTTTTTTGATGTCTTTAGTATGGTGTTTGTACGGAAAAAATACGGCAGAAGTAGATGATTTTTTTTCGAGAGAAATTAGTGGTAAATATGAAAAATACATTAGAAATTGCTTAAATCGTGCCTCAAGCCGAGAAGGGGACACGAAATTTCATGTATCTATTCTATTTACAGATGTACAAATATCGAATATACCTTGCAAAGATATACGTATTACCCGTAGTTATGATTGCAATTCCAATAGCCCAGATAAGGTAGAGATTTTGGTAGATGGGCAGAGTAATGAATTGATAAATGAATATGGTTACGACTTATTTATACGGGACTATCTTATCCCGATTGAAACGGCAAAATTTTTCTTTTTTGATGCAGAGAAGATTGTTTCTTTGGCTGAATCTAATTCTATAGAGGACAGAAAAGAATTGAGCAAGGCATATTCTGAAGTGTTAGGAATAAAAAAATATGAGGACTTAAAAAACCATTTACAAGAGCTACAATTACGTTATAAGAAAGAATCTGCAAAGCCCGAAGATAGAGAGAAATTATCCGAACTTGAGCATCAATGTAAAGTAAGTGAAACACAGATTGAAACCAAAAGACGCACAATGAAAGATAATGACGATAAAATTGCTACGTTTAGGGTTGAAATAGAACAATATCAAGATGCGTTAATTAAAGCAGGACATGCTATAACCGAAGATGAAAAACAAGAGTATCGAAACAAATTGTTAGAAATGGAAAAACAGTTTGAAGAAACTCAAATTAAATTGAAGGATTTAATTGAGAAGTCGCCTTTTGCGATAGCTGCAGATATTTTGGTAAGTGTAAAAGAGCAAGTAGAAGAAGAATTGAATTATCGGGAAATTAAGTTTAATGATGGTTTGATTGAGAATAAAATAGAAGATATTTTGAATGAAATAGATACTAGTCGTTCAGAAGAATGTAGCGTTCCTATCCAAGTAAAAATACAGGACTTTTATAACGCTAAAATTAGGTCGCTGATTAGAAAGCATTTTTATGATGGAAATGCAAATGTAACAACCGAAAAAATAGCCGAACTTCATGAGTTTTCTAATTCAGAAAATAATGAATTAAATGCGTTGTTAGATAACTTGAAAAACTCTTATAAAGACATGTTTAAAGCTATATCTAAGGAATATAGCTCATTAAAGCGCGAAAAAGAAAGTACTGAAAGAAAATTACGTGAAGCGGAAGCACAAGGGGAAGACCCCCTTATTGCGAGTTATCGAGAGAAAAAGAATAAATGTGAAATGCAAATTCAGCAACTTTCTGAACAAAATGGAAGTATGAAAATAGAAATAAGCAATTTAGGACATACCATTGAAAACCATAAGCAAACAATGGGCAAACTGCAAAAGACGATTCAAACCGCCGAAACCTTACGAGAAAAAGATGAACTTTCAAAAGAGTTAATACAAGGTATTCGAGAAATGATTATTACCTTTAAAGAGGACAAAAAACAAGTTTTAGAAAGGCGTATTCTGTTGGGTTTGAGTACGTTGATGCACAAAGATTTTGTGAAAAGTGTTGAAGTTCAAATGATAGATGAAGACATAGAAATACGCCTTTTTAATGACAAGAAGGAAGTTATCCAAAAAGAAGGTTTATCCATGGGGGAAAAACAACTTTATGCAACGGCATTACTAAAAGCCCTTGTAGAAGAATCGTTGATAAATTTTCCGGTTTTTGTGGATAGCCCTATGCAAAAATTAGATGAAAGTCATGCCGAAAATGTCATTTTGAATTTTTATCCCAAAGTCTCGCAACAAGTAGTAATCTTTCCGATTTTGAATAAGGAGCTGACTTTTTCCGAGTTTGAAAAATTAGAAAACTTTGTTTCTCAATGCTATTTGATTAACAATGTAAATCAAGACTGCTCTCAATTTTTGACAGTAGATAACAATCATTTATTTGAAACCTATAATAAATTATACAAAGAATGAGTATTAACATAACAACATCTGAATTTAGCAAAGAGTTGATTCAAAAATTTACGAGTAAATTTCAACTCCAAACGGAAAATATTGTTCCACGCATTGCGCTTGCGTATTCTTTATCCAAAGGGCGGAAGTTATTACTTTCCGAAGTAAAAGATGGCAAAGGAAAGCCCTTTAAAGAAGAAACGCTATTAGGAAAACAAAAAGTATTTTATATTTCGCTGATTTGCCAACATTATTTGCTATATAAATCAGATGATAACATTGGAAAATATGTAAAAATGCACATTGATGACGGATTAGAATTGATGGACGCATTTTTTAATAGCAATCCTAATCACAATCCTTTTGATTTTTTGATAGACCAAATAGAAAGAGGGATAGAAGCGATTGAAAATGCTGATTTTAGTTTTGATGCAGTTAAAAACAGGAATTTTTCGCTAAAAGACAAGAAACATGAGGTGGGTTTGCTGCGAATCGAAGTCGGAAGAGACAAAGAAAATGAACCTATTATGTTGGACATTAACAACATAAAAAAATATGGAAATTGCCATATGTCAGCAGCAGGTGGCCCAGGGTCAGGTAAAACGCAATTTGCCCTTGATTTTTTAATGCAAATGTGCGAACAATCTCATCAGCAAGTTAAGTTTCTTTTTTTAGACTTTAAAGGACTAAATCAAGATGATAAAAATAAACTTAAATTTTTTTTTGATGCTACACAAACCAAACTAATAGATGTGCCTAAAAGTAATTTTCCTATCAATCCATTATCCTTTATTGATAATGTTAATGAAAAAGATAAACTAATGGGAATCAATAAGTTTGTCGATATTATCGTAGAATATTCTAATGCAGGGAGCAACCAAAAACAATATTTACGAGATGCGGTAAAAGAGGTATTTAGCCGTACAAAATCGGGGAAATATCCTACTATTGAAGACGTATTTAAAGAAGTACAAGATAGAATGGATAAAAAGCCGAATCGTTTATTGGAAATTTTGGAAGGTTTAAGCCAATATGAAATATTTGAAAAAGAGACAAATAAAGATTTTTTCAATCAAAATTATTATTTAAGTTTGCCTGAAACCTTATCAAGAGAACTAAGATTTACTTCTATATTCTTGATAATCAACTATGTATTTAATTTTTTCATGAGTTTGGACGATACGCCTGTAACGAATGATATAAAAGCAATAAGATACGTATTGTTGATTGATGAGGCGCAAGTAATTTTCAAAGACAAAAAATCGCAAGAAGTATTAGAAAATATACTTAGACAAATCCGTTCAAAAGGGGTTTCCGTTGTTTTGCTTGCACAAGGAATAGAGGAGTTTAATCAACCCAATTTCGATTTTTCAAGTAATTGTCAAATTTCGTTTTTGCTTGATATAAAAGATAAAAACAACTTGAAATCCATTAATCGATTTATGGGTTTTACAGAACAAGACCAACGTACTGTAAAAAGAAGTTTGGAACAAATCGGGCAAGGACAAGCGATAACGAATATTAAGGATTTTAAAAGAGGGGAGTTGTTTCAGATTAAGCAGTTTAAAGACCGAAAAGCCTAAAGCCCACGCACAGGCAGCATACCAGCAAACAGCCGCACAAATCCACGCTTCTTGCCCGTATGCTGTCTCTCCCAACCCTCCTGTATGGTTAAAAAAATAAAAATAAAGGTGCATAACAAAGATATTGCCGCCCATAGCCGATTCCCGAAACGCAAGGCTAAGGCTCAATCGGCTACGGCTGCAATATTTGGCGTTAGTAGCCACTCATAAAGTATTGGTTATCAAGCAAGTAGTTTAGTCAAAATTTGGGGAAAAAAGTTTTTATCTCCATTTC
>JAYUZN010000570.1:0-6736 GCA_043751755.1 Bacteroidota bacterium
GCGCCCCCTTGCGCATTGAGGATTTCGAGGCGTTTGCGATTGGCAGCAAGCGCGTAAGATTTGTGAAAACCGCCCCTTTTCTGATTGATTTCCATAGACTTAGCAATGCCAATTCCATTGTCTTCTACCCGAATTTTGAGGAAAGCTGCGGGTTCTTTTTCAAAAGAAATCCACAATTTCCTATCTGTATTTTTGTGCAAAAGCCCATGTTTTATCGCATTTTCTACGTAGGGTTGAATGAGCATAGAAGGGATTTTTACATATTCTGGCACTAAGTTATTTGCTATTTTTATTTCATAAAACAATTCCTCGCCAAAACGCATTTTTTCTAATTGCAAATACAATTCCAATGCCTCAATTTCCTCCGCCAAAGTTACTGTGTCGCTATTGGACATGTCCAAAATGCTGCGCATAAGTTGGGAAAAACGGGTCAGGAAAAAATTTGCCCTGTCAGGCTCATTTTGATAGATAAAATTCTGAATCGTATTCAAGGCATTGAAGATAAAATGCGGGTTCATTTGCGATTTAATGGCAGATAATTGGCTGCTTTGCAGGTCTTTTTCCAACTTTTCTTGTGCCAAAAGTAGCTTACTTCGTTCTGTTATATCATTTAATCTATTTTTATAAATAACATATAAAACACTCTTTATCAACAAAATAAGGGGCAAATAAAACCAAGCCTTTTTCCACCAAGGGGCTAATATCGTAAAAGTATAACTCTGTGCAGCCTCAATTTCTCCCAAAGCATTCACAGGGGCAATTTTGAGGGTATATTTCCCATTATCCAAACGCCCAAAACCTACGCGTGTTTGGTTTTGATTGGCAATAATCCACTTGTCATTTACGCCTTCGAGTTGATAGGCAAAACGAAATATTCCATTTGCACGAAAGGAAATGCCCGCAACTTCTACCGAAAAATTGTCAGTTGTATAAGGAAAATCTTGCCCATTAACAACAGGAAAAATAGCCTCATTCCACAGGATTTTTTGCAAATGTATGGCAGGAAAAAGCGGTTTTTCGGGAACTATATTTTCGTCAAAAAAGATGATTTCACTGCCTTTTGCCAAGTGTATTTTGCCCTTATAAGTCTGAATATACTCTACCAAATCTAAGGGCAAACCTGACGAAAACCTATCAAAAATGTCCCATTTTTGCGTTTCGGGCTGAAAACGAAATAGCTGCTCATCTGACAATAGCCAAATATAGCTGTCCGAAACCGCCATCTCTCTTATTTTTATTTTGGCTTGAGTAGGGGGAAAAGACACATGTTCCACTTTGTTATCTTCGGTAATTGTATATAAACCTTTTGAAATGGTAGCTGCCCAAACCTTGTCTTTGCGCAAGCAGGCACGAATGGCAAAAATGGCAGAATCTTGATAGGTCAAAGCCTTTTTGCCCTTCTCCGTCATCTCATATAAGCCACTTTTTGCGGCAAAAATAATCTTTTTTTCGCCCGGAAAAACCACAAAAGCCCTTACTCTTTCTCCCAAAAAAGTAATATCATTTCCTTTTGTTGCTAAGATGCTCTGCTCAAAAAAGGGAGGGATAGCATTCGGGTTTACCTGTGCGCCAAAGTTAGCCGAACAGTATAAGAAGCTATTTCCAAAACCCTCATACATTCCTACAATTCCCGGATTCTCATACATTTTTTTCTCTTGCTGCGTTTGGAGATTTTTTTGCCAAATTCCGTCCGAGCAGTAGTATAAGGTGTTGTCTTTCAAATAACTACATGAATTGTAGTGGTTTCTGACTTGACTTTGCAAAGGGGCGAAACCTGTTTCATTGTACAAATATACTCTGCCATCATTCAGCCCTACCAAAATGCCTTTTTCGCTGCGATTGAAGGCTGAAATCTTGTTTTTTTCGGCTTCAACAGGCAGTTGTATTTGGGCAAAAAGAGGGTTAGGAATGGCAAAAATGCCGTTTTTGAGGGTAGAAAACCAAAAATTCCCTTCTTTGTCTTTTGCACAAAAAGAAACAAGGTCTTGTGAGCGATAATTTTCGAGGAAAATAAGGCTATCTTGCTCCATTTTGGCTTTCCATAGCCCTTGATTCGTACAGAGCCACACATAATTATCTATTGAAACTACATAATTAATGAGGCTAACATTAGGGAGTTTTTGCCAACGAGCCGTTTTTCCTGCTGTCATGTTAGCTACTGCTTGCTGAAATCCCTTTGCTACGTCTATATATAGGGTATAGGTATTTCCTTGATGGGTAAAAAAAGTGCTATGAGAAGTAATTCCGTTATGTAATAGCTGCTTGTCTATTCCGATTTTTGTGAGGTTTTTCCTATTTTGGAGACAAAAAATAGCAGAATCTGTGTAAAAATAGTACTTATCTGCTACTTGCAAGCCATGCAATCCCAAGACATGAAAATGAGGGCTTGTATAAACCAAAGTCGCCGCAGGCAAAGTCGCAATGTCATAGATATACAACTCCTGATTGGCATGTACATAGAGGTATTTTCCCTGTTCAAGGTTGAGATATACGTGTCCACTGCTTTTTTGGGGATTCCAAAGCGCAAAATATTTCAAACTATCGCCTTCTGCATAGAAAATGCGCCCTGTAAAATCATGCACCCAAATTCGTCCTTTGAAGTCTTCTAAGACTCCTGTGAGGCTGTTAGAAATTTGTTTATCACAGAGGTAGCGGTGAAATTCTTTGCCATCATAGCGCACTAATCCGCCCTCTCCACTTATCCACAAGTAGCCATTTTGGGCGGGATAGACCCGATAATTTTCGTTGGAAGGCAAGCCATTTTCGTTGGTGAGGTGGCGGAAATAGGGCATCTGCGCAGGGAGGGCTGCGGAAAAAAGGAGGCAGAAAAAAAGGAGAAAGTGTTTCATGGTTTTTGGCAGGCAGATGTGCGCAAAGGTAAGCAGATTTCGCAGATGTATGATATTATTTGCGGAATTTTCGTACATTTGTCGCAAAAATAAAACCATCATGGGAACAAAATCTAACTCATTTGACGACTGGACTGCGCAGGACATTCGTTATACTTTTGGGATAAAAGAAACAAAAGAATCTACTTTTTTAACAGAATGGCTTTCTGCTCGAACTACGCCTGATGCTATGGCAATTACTTTTTTGGAAGGAAAAAGGAAGTTGCTAAGTCGGTTTTTTCGAAATTGGAATGAAGGCGAATTGAAATTCCGCTTTATTGCACAAGTGGTAGAATTGGCTTCTTTGATAGGCGAAAATTACAATACTTTTAACAAACGTAAATTGACGGCGGTGGTAAATGGCATTACCTTGCAAGGTCGCCCAGAACTGATGATAGCTACAGGGCAGGAAGACCCAAAAAAGCCTTATTTTTTCATTCATGAATATAAGCCTTCCAAGAGAGCAGATGAGCCGCTGGGTCAAGTGCTTTCAGCTATGGTAGCAGCTCAATCCCTTAATGCCGATGAATTGCCTGTGATGGGCTGTGTTGTGATAGGGAATATTTGGCAGTTTTTGGTATTAGAAAACAACAAATATGCGATAAGCCGCACGTATGATGCAACCGAAGAGACACATTTGCACCGTATTTATTCGGCTTTGTGTCAGGCAAAAGTGTATATTGATGCAAGGGTAAATTAAATTTAATATCTTTCATTTACCTAAGTCTATCTTTTCGTATATTTGTAGCCAAAATAAAACCATCATGGGAACAAAATCTAAATCATTTGACGACTGGACTACGCAAGAAGTTCGGGACACTTTTGGGCTAAAAGAAACGGAGGAATCTCTGTTTTTAACAGAATGGCTATCTGCTCAAACTACGCCTGATGCGATGGAAATTACTTTTTTGGAAGGAAAAAGGAAGTTGCTAAGTCGGTTTTTTCGCTATTGGAATGAAGATGAGTTGAAATTTCGCTTCATTGCGCAAGTAGTGGAATTGGCTTCTTTGATAGGCGAAAATTACAATACTTTTACACAACGGAAATTGGAGGCTGTGGTAAATGGAATTACCTTGCAAGGTCGCCCCGAGCTGATGGTGGCTACAGGGCAGGAAGACCCCAAAAAGCCCTATTTTTTCATTCATGAATATAAGCCTTCCAAAAGAGCAGATGAGCCATTGGGTCAAGTGCTTGCTGCGATGGTTGCTGCAAAGTTTCATAATGGAGATGAATTGCCAGTAATTGGCTGTTTTGTGCTGGGGTATATTTGGCAGTTTTTGGTCTTAGAAAACAATACTTATACGGTAAGCCGCCCATTTAATGCCATTGACGAAAAAGATTTACACCGCATTTATTCGGCTTTGTGTCAGGCAAAAGTGTATATTGATGCAAGGGTAAATTAATTTCCGCAGATTTTTTCCTGCTGTAAAGAAATTAGAGCTGACAAAACGCAAATATCTCTCGTTTTACCGCAAAGTTCGCAAAGTAACCGCAAAGAACGCAAAGGAATAACTCAAAATTCCCAACTTTGCGTCCTTTGCGTGGGCTTTCTTTGCGAACTTTGCGGTTTATAAGCTCAAAAGTCGAAAAATTTAGCTCCTTTTTCTTTACAGCAAGGATTTTTTTTATACCTTAAATCTATTTATATTTGTGCCAACAATTTATAGCTATTTATGACGGAGCTTGTTTTTGATTCTTATGGGCATCTTATCCCCTACGACTTGATTTCAATAGAATTAGGGCAAATGGAAAACGAAGAAAAAAAGGCATTATTCAACTTCATTTTTAACCGTAATTATGAAATCATCTCAAAAAAACCTCAAAAAAATCTCATTTCTTTCTGCGGATATTGAGCAATTAGACCGCCTAATCGCTCAATACAAAGAGGATTCGGACGCAGCTGGTCTATTTATGTCGGAACAATATGAGTTTCGGCGAGAAAAATTGTACCGTTTACTATGCATTGAATTATTATCCTTGCCTTTAGAATCCTCTATCCATTTTTTGCCATTAGTCCAAAACATTGCTACTCTTTATAGCCAATCCCTATCCCTATTGCCCAATCTAAGGCAGGATATTCAACGTTGGGCAAGGTAAATGTTCCTCAAGATTTAAACCAAATCTGCGTTTAAGCTTTGAAAAGTATGCCACACTTTTGGATAGAATTACAGCAACTGCTTTTCGCAGGTTTCAAAAATGAAATACAAGGTATTGCACAATTTTTGCAAATCGCTGATATTTATATAGTTACTATTTTTGGTAAGCACATTGTTTGCCAAATACCCAAACTGCCACATATCTCCATTTGAAACGATGCCATAAATCGTAAACCCTTGGTCGTTCAATTGCTGCGCAAGGCACATTTGCGCCAAACATTGCCCCCAACCTTCGTCAAAGTCATCTTTCTTTGCTTCTATCATCACTAACATAGGCATATCCATCACTTCTTTGCCCAAAGGAGAGCGTTTTGCTATAATATAATCGGGAATCCCTGAATTTTTTGCCTTCTTAGACAAGGATTTATGACTCCAAAGAAATAAATTTTTTCTGCAATTTTTCCATACTTCGCACAAAATCGGAAAAATAATTGCCTCGCAAATCGCTGCTTCTGATACGTTATAGGCAGTTTCTTCTATATTAAAAGCAAGCGTATCTAATAAGGATTGCGACAAGGTTATTTTTTTTTCTGGAATAGGCGTTGATTCTCTTTGAGAAACGACCTTAAAATGCGTAAGGGCATCTTCTAAGGTTTTGAATGACATAGTGTATTTTTTTTACAAAGATACAGCTTTTAGGATTGAAAAATAAATAACCTGCCATTTTTCTCACCACTAAGGCACGAAGAAACACGAAGCTATAGGGTAAAAAAAGACCTCTAAGCCATATTTTTTCTTTCTTAGTTTCCTTTGTGCCTTAGTGGTAAATTGTAAGATTATTCTTTTCGTGTTCCTTATAAGATTGTGCGCGCTTTTTTGCACAGAAAAACACCCTTCGTAAAGTCAAACCCCTCCTTCGTAAAGTCAAACAAGGGCTTCGTAAAGCCCCCCTTGTTTGCCCCATAGCCTTTCGCCTACCTTTGTAGCGTTGATGGTAGGAGACATTCTTCTCCTTACTCATTCAACACTTACTTACCTTCTTTTTTTAACGTTATCTTTTTCATGAAAAAATTATTTTCTTTTGCTTTGCTATGTTGCGCCTTAGTCGCAATGCAGGCGCAGACAAACACTCGAGTCTTAGGTACGCCCCTTGACGATGAATTCAAAAGCATTATTCAAGCCGCAAATGGCGACTGGATTTTGGGTGGCACACGCACAGTAGGTGCGAACAAGGATTATGTCTTGACCCGCACAAATGCTGCGGGAACTACGGTTGTGTGGACACACACTTACGGAAACGTCAATCAAGCGGACAATTTGATAGAGGTTTTGGAAGAGCCGAATAACAATCTTGTATTCTTGGGCGAATCGGCAGGAGCAGTGGAGCTATTTCGGGTCAGTTCGGCAGGGGCTGTTGTAGGCATACCTGTTCAAATTCCCCCAACTTCAGGCACATTTCTCCCACAAGATTTGCTTCGTTTGGCAAATGGGAATTTTGCTGTAGGGGGAATTTATCATACAGGGGGTTCTTCTTCCTTTGATTGTTTGTTGGTGGGAGTAGCCAACAATTTGGGGAGTATATTATGGGGCAATCGCTACCCAAGTAATAACAACAATGCCGACTGGATAAATGCTATCACACAGGCGGCAACGGGCGAAATTGTAGCTATAGGAGCTGAAAATGCTTCATCCTTGCATGATGGAACTTTTCATCGCTTTAACTCCTCAACAGGAGCTTTGATAGGTTCTCGG
>JAYUZN010000571.1:0-1969 GCA_043751755.1 Bacteroidota bacterium
TCCTCGAAGCGGACGCTTCAAGAAAGGAGGTACAAGCGGACGCTTGCACCAGCAATACAACCAATATCTTAACCATGTTTATTTAGTCGGTACTACTTAGGGCTTAGGCAAAAGTTATTTTTATCGCCGCGACTTGCATGAATTTTCACGAATTAACAGCTCTAACTTGTGAAAACTCGTGGCAAATGCGTAAGCCCCGACAATCAATATACGAACTTGCGTAACTATTTAGGTAGGCAACCCCTTCGAGGGCTTAGCACCCGCTCGAAGGGTTGCTTACTCAAACGAGTTTAGTTTCGCTGCCCTTCGAGTGGTCGGAGACCCTCGAAGCGGCTTTAACCTGAATAATTACGAACTTGCCTTTAAATACGCTGTATGTTCTCATTGTCTAATACGTAGATTTTGTAGGCTTGCAGGGCGGCGCACCTTTCAAAGATGCGCCACGCTACAAGCCTACCCATACAATATGTCCTTATCAAACTAAGCCTCTCTACACCACAGGCGGCGGATTTACTACTGTAGGCGTACTTCCTCCACTGCTTCCAAAACGCTTATTGTAATCATCTAACACCTGCATAGCTCTATCTAAATTGGGGTCCACCTTGCGCATCGTTTGCAAAATAGGATACGCCGTATCCACGTCTTCCATCAGTTCCACCCCGATTTGCAGACAAGTATCATCAGCCATTTCCGCCACCTTTTCCAAAATAACCCGCAAAGACTTCCATTGGTCAAACAGCTGCAATTTTTGTTCAAAGCGGCTGATGTCAAAGCTGCGGGGCAGGCTATTTTGAAACTCATTCGATACCCGAAATACCTCCCGAACATAGCCTTCGCGCCCGTCTGCTACCGAGCGAACCCCGATTCGCTCTTGGTCGGTGAGACTTACCGTAAAAGTGGCAAGTGCAGTTTCTGCATTTCGCACATCTGCAATCAGGCTTGCCCAAGCCGCCGCCCCAATGACAGCGCTGTAGTCAATTCGTTTTTTCATAATTGAAAATCAATGTGTTATGGTTTATAAGAAAAGAAAAAAGTACCTATATTGAGCCTTTCCTATTGTCAAGGTAGCAGCAGCTATCTTTTGGGAAGGAAAAAGCTTATTATACTATAACCCTTCCTACGAAAAAATAAGCTATTAGTTACAAAATAGCTATGAAATAGCTAAAAAATAAATACCTATAAGCTACTTTTTTATAAACAAATAGCTAAAAAATAATTAACACTTAGCTAAAAAGTAGAGAACTGTTCTTATTAATTGCTTATAGTTTACTTATAAAATAAAGAGCTTATAGCCCAAAAATAAATAGCTTGACCTACCTATTAGGTAGGTCAAACTATTTATTTTCACAAATCTATGTAAGGAACGAAATGTAAATAAGTTGATGATTTTATAGTCCCGTAGGGACGCGATATTTATAGAAAAAAACATGCACAAAAAATGGCATAAATTGGGGGGATGGATTCTATTTTCTATAAATATTTTGTGCCTACGGCACTAAGAAATACTCAAAATGGCTGCTATAACTAAATAGTCAAGTTATTTATTTTTCAATGCTTTTGCAAAAAAAATAACATAAAATATTAACAATCAAACTATTACAACTCATTTAGGATTGAAAAATAAATAAGTTGATGATTTTATAGTCCCGTAGGGACGCGATATTTATAGAAAAAAAATATGCCCCGCCCGCCCCCTCTTGTTTTTCGTGCTTGCACGAAAAATGGGATAAATTGGGGGGGTAAATTCCATTTTCTATAAATATTTCGTGCCTACGGCACTCGTAGTGAGCCTACCGAGCTAAGAAATGCTCAAAATGAGTGTTATAACTAAATCATCAAGTTATTTATTTTTCAATCCTTAGGGAAAATAATTTCCGTATATTTGCCCCTAAAATACACCATTCCTCATGCAAAAATATCCACATTACAAAAACTCTGGCGTACTTTGGCTCGGAGAAATGCCGCAACA
>JAYUZN010000572.1:0-2142 GCA_043751755.1 Bacteroidota bacterium
TCTTTATTTATTTTTTATGAAAAAATTTTATTTGTTATTGTTAAACTTGTTATTGTTTTGTGCTTCTTCTGCCCAACCATATGAATCTATGTTTGGACAGCAATCTACTTTTTGGGTGATAGAATGGAGCAATTTTGCGGGAGTATTTTCTGATACTATTTTTGTAGTTAAAGATACCCTTGTAAATAATCTCTCCTACAAAAAAGCTGTGTTGAATAACAATAGTATGAATATCCATGAAAATGTACTTTTGCGAGAAAACACACAAATAGGGAAAGTTTGGTATAGAAACCTATATTATAGTATAGATCCTAATGACACCATTGAAGTAGAAATAGCCAGTTTTTTTCTTAATGTGGGCGATACTTTTGATATATCTGGCGATTTTCCTATAGTAGATTCTTCTAAAATCGTAGACTCTGTATACTATCAAGGTACGAGAAAAGTGATACAATTTAAGGGAACTTATAAGCATGGGGAAAGATATACTTTAGTTGAAGGGGTGGGAAGCCTGCAAGGCGTTTTATATAAGCAGTCAAATAGTATTATACAAGAAGATTATCTGCTTTGTTCTTATAAAGATGGGGTAAATACTTTTTTGAATAAATATTATAAGATTTGTAATCCTAATCATAATACAAGCGTAGTGCCTGATTTTGAGGGGCTTGAAGCTATTATTTATCCTAACCCTGTAAACGATATTATTCAGATAAATAATGTTAGAGCAGGGACAAAGTGGCAAATAATTGATATGTATGGAAAACTACACTTTGAAGGAATGATAACAGATTGTCCATTGTCTGCTCCCGTTCAGAATTTACCTATTGGGGTATATTTCATTCATTTTACTAAGAATAATAGCTCGTTTAGCCACATATTTGCTAAACAGTAATTATATTGTTGTTTTTAACCTTTCATCGTAGAAAATTTTCTTTTGTCATTAAACATTCCTTTCTTTAAAAAAGGAGGTAAGGAATTGTTTGCTGTAATAGTAAGATTTTCTTTTAGCAAAAATCTAAAATGAGAAATTTTGTAACAGTTTTTTTTGTCATGCTCTTGTCTTTCTCTGCAAAGTTGGATGCTCAGTTACTACACCATTACTACTATTTAGAAGTGGTTTCTAATGAAGGTATCCCTACTATTCAAAATAGTTCAGAACAGGGAATGCCGCCAAGTTTTACTTTTGCTGATGCCAATTTGACATCACTATTTCAAAATGCCGCCCTAGTTAGCTTCGAAAAAGCCTTTCCAACTGCAAAAACAGCTTTGCTGCAAAGAACTTACCAAATAGAGTGTTTAGACTCTTTGATAGCAGATTCTTTGGTTATGTATTATTCTAATATTTATCCGATAGTTGAAGAGATTTTTGAGGCAAAGCTTTTGTACACACCCAATGATTATGGTTTCGGAGGTGCGGGCGCACTTCAATGGGCTTTAGACCTTACAAATGCTAAAGCTGCATGGGATATAACACATGGCGACCCTAACGTTATCATTGGTGTTACGGATACGGGGTTTGATTTAACTCACCCCGAACTTCAAAACCAGATCATTCAAGTAGATGGAACGAATATTCCTCATGAACATGGTACAGCCGTAGCTGGGCAAATAGCTGGAGGGACAGATAATGGAGTTTGGCTATCTGCTATGGGTTTTAATTGCAAAATACATGCTTCTACCCAAATGACAACAGCAGAAATGCTAAGGCTATCCCAATTAGGCATAAAAGTATTAAATGCCAGTTGGTATAGCAGTTGTTCCTATAATACTTTTCACGCAGCTGTTTATGAAGAAATATATCAAAATGGCACTGTCGTTTGTGCAGGTGCAGGGAATGGGGTTAGTGATAATTGCGGTTCAGCTACAAATTACTTATATCCTGCATCTTACCCTCATGTAATATCTGTTACAGGGATTGGGCATACAGATAACCATGAAGTTACTCCTTATGACCCGTCATGGACACACAACCATAACGATAAAGTAGATTTATGCGCACCTGGTTTTGAAGTAAATGGTATTACTACAATGGCTAATGGAGGGTATGCTGGTTTATGGGGAACCTCACATGCAAGCCCTCAAGTAGCAGGATTAGTGGGTTTGTTATTCTCTATCAATTATTGCTTCTCGCCTGATGATATT
>JAYUZN010000573.1:0-6753 GCA_043751755.1 Bacteroidota bacterium
AAATTGTGCAGGAGAATGTCCCAATAATGCAGAATTAGTGTTATTGTGAAGCACGTCCCACTCGTCTAAATTGATTCCATAAGGAATATCAGACAAAAATAAATCAATACTTTCTTTCTCTAACAAAGCTAAATGTGATAAACAATCAGCGTTTGTAATTTTATTTAAATATGGACTATTCATAACATTATATTTAAGTTAATTGCTTTTTCTATTGTTTTTATTTTAGATTCAATCTTTTCAGATTTGATGAGTAATTTTATCGCTTCGTCTTTTGACAATTTTTGAAAAGTGGTAATTTTATCTTGCCAATATAGTATTCCTTCTTCCCCCAATTCTTTGGTTTTATTGATTTCTAACTGTTTATAGGCTTTGAGTTCCGCTAAGTCTTTTGCAACAACAGAAACAAAGGCATCATCTATCGCTTTCCAATAAGTTTCGGCATTTTGATGTTCTGATTTGGGCAAATATAATAAGTTTTTACCCGTTTCCCAAATCGCTTGCAAAGATTGGTGGTTGTAAAAATCTAATAAAAAACGAAGATGCGTATAAGAGATGAGGGTAACATTTTTTTCAATGGCTTGCACATAAATTTGACTTTTCTTTGTAGGATATTGCATAAGAGGCGCAACTAACATAGCATAATTATTACCTTGCCGCCAACTGTCTAAGGCATTTACCTTAAAATCTTTCTGATTTTTAGCTGTTCTACTCAATCTAAAAGTTTTAGCATCACCCACTATTGTATATTCAGAAGTCTTACCAAATACATCTGCCGAATTGCCGCGTGCGCCAAGCACCTCTGCCTTAATGCCCACATAATTGAGTGTGTTAGCTAACATAATATCGGAGAATTTTGCCCAAATTTTTTCTTCTGAACTGTCGTGGTCAAATATTTCAGGTAATGTACCACACTGAATCAAATTTTCCTTAATTTCATGTTTAGTCCATGTTGAGATATACTTTTCCAATTGGTCAAAAGCATTTTTTTGTTTGGCTATTTCAAATATTTTATAGATAATTTCTTGTCGCATAGTTGTATTTTTTAGCACGCACAGTTCGGCTACAGTTCGACTTCGCTCACTGACCACGCTCACTGTAAAAGATTTTTCGCAGATGTATCCTTTTCAACGCCTCATTACTTCTATATAAAAGTGGTTACAATTGCCTCTAAAGCCCCAAGCAAGCGCGGTAAATTATCAATATAGTAATGCCCTGTATCAATCGTAACAAGCTCATTTTCTATTTTGAGAAACAGCCAATTCGTACCTGTTGTAACACAACCATATAACACAGCTTGTTCAAAGCCTTCTTTTGCGTTAAACAATCTCGCCCCCACTAATTGCGCAATACATTGTGGCATTCCCAAACCCAAATCATTGTCTTTTGCCTCAAGTACACAAAAAATAGGCTTTTCCACTTCCATGCCTTGCGCTCCTTGGCTCAGTACAAAATCACATTCGCCGTTCAGCCCCAAATTTTTATCGCCTTCTATATTTGCGCCAGAATAGATAGCAATTCGTTGGTTATGAACAAATTGCAACTCATTTAGGATGGGGAATACAATCCCTTCAGAACGCGATTTTTCGCTGAAATAAGCAACTCTATTTATCATTACTCTTGCCAAAATCTGAGAAAGTAGCTCACTCGGCTGCATTTCCTCAAGATTCGGAAACAGTTTTTCATACACAACTCGTAGCCCAAGTTGCTCACGAACGCTCTGAATGGAGGTAAATTGACTGTATGGCATGTTTCAGTTAGCAGTTAGCAGTAAACAGTTAGCAGTAAAGCAAACTGTTGCTGAATTTGATATATTTGTTTTCAAGTTCTCCCTATTTTCAATTTTCAATTTTTAATGCTCAATTTTCCATCAGCACCCATGTTTCATCTTTTTGTTTAATTGTACCCCAAAATTCGTAAAAATACATCTGTACAAGTCCCTTATTAGGCTTGAAATAAATGCTTTGCGTGATTTGGTGATTGGCAGCAACTAAGAAATTGCGACTGACCGAAACGCTGCTGTCATGCGTGATTCCGTAGGAAGTAACTGTAGTATGAAAATGTCCTACGCTGTATTTATCTGTATTTACCCAACCTTTCCATTCCAAAGAATCTTTGAGCGGCATTTGGAACTTGTTGAAAAGTTGCCCTTCTTTTGTCAAAAAAACCAAAGAATCTGGGGTATATTGCACAAATTGACTGTCTATCATTTGCTGGTTATTGTGGGTAAAAGTGAGCCAAAAGTATTGATTTCCAAGTGTATCCACAGAATCACTTACAACTTTCATCATAATTGTATCTCTTTTTTCTGTACCTGTGAGCCTATCTACCCGCAAATATTTCCATTCTCTCCCAAGATTCATCGGGAAACTCCCTACCGAAAAAGTGCTAGAATGCCAAGGGTTCACAAGCGGCTTGTCGCCACATGCAAACATAAAAAAGAGCCAGAAAATGGGAAAAAAATATTTCATTTGTCTATAAAAGTTGTTATAACACATTGCAAAGCTCCCAGCAATTCTGGTAACTTTGCCAGCGAATATCCTTGTTTGTCAATCGTAACAAGTTCATTTTCTATTTTGAGAAACAACCAATTTGTACCTGTTGTAACACAACCATATAATACAACTTGTTCAAAGCCATCTTTTTCATTAAACAATCTCGCCCCCACTAATTGCGCAATACATTGTGGCATTCCCAAACTCAAATCATTATCTTTTGCCTCAACTACGCAAAAAATAGGTTTTTCCACTTCCATGCCTTGCTCCCCTTGGCTCAAGACAAAATCACACTCCCCATTCAAGCCCTTATTTTTATCACCTTCAATCGTTGCGCCAGAATATAGTGAGATGCGATTTTCATACACAAACCGCAATTCATTCAATATCGGAAAGACAATGGCTTCAGAGCGAGACTTTTCGCTAAAATATGCCATCTGGTCTGCGGTTGCCCGCGCCAAAGTCTGCGAAAGAAACTCACTTGGCAGCATCTCCTCAATATCGGGAAACAGTTTTCTGTAAGTAACTTTTAGTCCCAGTTGCTGACGAACGGTATGAATGGAGGTAAACTGACTGTATGGCATATTTGTAAATGAGAAATGGGAAATGAAAATTAAGAAATAAAAATACATTTTTTAATTTCTATTTTTTTAACTTTCAACTTTTAACTTTTAACTTTCAATTTTCAACTACTTATCTATGTAAAATGTAACGATGCTCTCCAAAACCCCGAGTAATTGTGGCAACTGAACAAAGGAATAATCTCGTGTATCAATCGTAACAAGATTATCTTCCATTTTCAAAAAAGTCCAATTTGTGCCTGTTGTAACTGCCCCATAATACAAGTTTTGCGTAATTCCATCTTTTTCATTGAACAATTTTGCGCCCATCAATTGTGCCATACATTGCGGAGTCCCCATTCTTATATCTTGGTCTTTAGCCTCTACAATACAAAAAACAGGCTTTACCACTTCCATTCCTTGCGAACCTGCGCTAAGTACGAAATCACATTCTCCATTCAAGCCTTTTTCTTTGTCTCCTTCGATATTAGCACCTGAATACAGGGCAATGTGATTTTCATGAAGAAAACGTATTTCATTTAATATCGGAAATACAATCGCTTCCGAACGAGACTTTTCGCTAAAATAAGCTATTCGGCTTGTCATTACGCGTGCCAAAACCTGAGAAAGCAAGTCTGTGGGCTGCATTTCGATAAGGTTAGGGAAAAGCCGCTCATACACAACTCGTAGCCCAAGTTGCTCGCGAACGCTCTGAATGGAGGTAAATTGACTGTATGGCATATTCCTAAATAAAAAATGAGAAATAAAAAATGAGAAATAAAAATACATTTTTTATTTTCTGTTTTTTAACTTTTAACTTTTAACTACTTATCTATGTAAAACGTAATTATGCTCTCCAAAACTCCTAATAATTGTGGCAGTTGTGGGAGAGAATAATCTTGTGTATCAATCGTAACAAGGTTATCTTCCATTTTCAAAAAAGTCCAACTTGTGCCTGTTGTAACTGCCCCATAATACAGGTTTTGCGTAATTCCCGCCCTTTCATTGAACAATTTTGCCCCGACTAATTGCGCCATACATTGCGGGAGTCCAATACGTATATCTTGGTCTTTTGCTTCCACAATGCAAAAAATAGGCTTTTCTACGTCCATTCCTTGTTCGCCTTTGCTAAATACGAAATCACATTCCCCATTCAAGCCTTTTTCTTTGTCTCCTTCGATATTAGCTCCCGAATACAAGGCTATTTTATAGGGGTGAAGAAGGGACAATTCTGACAAGATGGGGAAAACAATCGCTTCAGAACGCGATTTTTCGCTAAAATATGCCATACGCCCCACACTCGTTCTTTTGATTGCCTCCAACAAAAAAGCACTCGGTTTTACTTCCGTAATTTCAGAAAACAAGGTTCTATACACAACAGACAAGCCTAATTGTGTACGTACACTTTGAATATTGGTAAATTGACTGTATGGCATATTTTCAGTTAGCAGTTAGCAGTTAGCAGTTAAGCAAACTGTTACTGAATTTGATATATTTGTTTTCAAGCTCTTGCTATTCTTAACTTTCAACTTTCAACTTTTAACTTTCAACTTTCAACTTTTTCTTACACATTGAACCTAAAGTGCATAATGTCCCCGTCTTGCACCACATATTCCTTGCCTTCGACTGCCATTTTCCCAGCTTCTTTTATCGCAACTTCGGAACGATACTGCACATAATCCTTGAATTTTATCACTTCGGCACGAATAAAGCCCTTTTCAAAATCGGAGTGAATAACCCCTGCCGCTTGCGGAGCTTTTGTGCCTTTTGTGATAGTCCAAGCTCGAACTTCTTTTACGCCTGCCGTAAAATACGTTTGCAACTGTAACATATCATAAGCATGGCGAATTACCTGATTTAATCCGGGTTCTGCTAAACCATAACTTTCAATGTACATTTTTTTCTCTTCCTCGTCCTCAAAGCCCATTAATTGTTCTTCAAAAATGGCAGAAATGACCAAAACATGTGCATTTTCCCCTGCAACCGCCGCCTTCACACGCTCCACATAAGCATTTCCATTCGGAAGGCTGTCCTCATCTACATTACATACGTACATCACAGGTTTTGCCGTCAGCAACGACAACTCCGCTATCATGGCAAGTTCCTCGTCCGAAGCAGGCATTTCTCGCACATTTTTGCCTTCTTGCACAAAATTGAGGATATTTTGGATAACCCCCAACTGATGAAGTGCCTCTTTATTGCCGCCTTTTGTCATTTTTTTGGCAGTATCGATGCGTTTTTCCAACAATTCCATGTCTTTGAACTGCAATTCTGTATCGATAATATCTTTGTCCCGAAGCGGGTCCACCGAATTTTCTACATGAATAATATTTTCATTGGCAAAACAGCGCAAAACATGAATTATCGCCTCACATTCGCGAATATTGCCCAAAAACTTATTTCCAAGCCCCTCTCCTCTACTCGCCCCTTTGACAAGCCCCGCAATATCCACAATTTTGACGAGGGTAGGCACCACATTTTGCGGCTTTACAATCTCTATCAAAGCGTCCATACGCTTGTCCGGCACAGGCACCATGCCCACATTCGGCTCTATGGTACAAAACGGAAAATTGCTTGCCTCCGCCTTCGCAGACTCCGACAAACAGTTGAAAAGGGTAGATTTACCCACATTAGGAAGCCCTACAATACCGCACTTAAAACTCATGTTGTAAAATAAAAATATGAAACCTGCAATAAGGGCGCAAAGGTAGGAAATTTTGCAGGGATTTCAAAATGTGGGGGAAAGAAAAACATGTTGGGCAAGGCAAATTGCTACAGCGGAGGACTTAGCGAATAGGATTTATCTCTCCGAGGCGGTGTATGGAAAGATAGAAAGATTGGTGCGGTAGCCCTATTTATTTTTAAGGAAAACAAGCTTTATCAACTTCTCATTTTGCCCCTTCCAGCTATACTTTTCTGCTACGAAAATACGTGCCTTTTTGCCCATTTCTACGGCAAAAGCAGGATTTTGAAGCAAAAAAAACACTTTTTCTGCCATCATTTCAGGGCTATCACACACAAATAAATGTATATCTGGCGTAGCTTCCAACGCCTTATTTGCCAAAGAAGAAGTAATACAAGGCATTTCCATTGCCATAGCCTCCAAGAGTTTGTTTTGCAAGCCAATCCCGATTTGCATAGGGGCAAGAAAAATGCGACTCGTATTATAATAGTTCCGCATATCTGGCACAAAACCCGTAACCCGCACATTTTCGCTTGCCAAAGCTCGTACTTGTGGTGCAGGATTGATGCCTGCAATGGCAAAAGTAAGGGACGGAAAGTCCTTTTTGAGCAAAGGAAGTGCCTCTTTTACAATATATTCTACACAATTAACATTGGGCGGATATGCCATATTGCCTACGAAAAGTAAATCATATTTTTTTGCTACGGAAATATCAGGCTGAAAAACCTCACATTGAACGCCATTCGGCAATAAGTGAATTTCTGCCTGTTGTGGGTGCGCAATCAGCTGTCTATCAGGCTCACTAATAATGGTTTTTATCGGGAATTGCGCAAAAATTTCGGCTTCATATTTCAACATTCTCCGATACTCTGCCTGCAAAAAAGGACGATAATAAAAAGGGCTTTTTGCGATTCTTCGCTCCAAACCTGCGGAAAATGCGTCTTGATAATCCAAGATTTTGGTGCTTATAGCCACATTTTCACAATATTTTGCCATTCTTGCCAACTGACAAAAA
>JAYUZN010000574.1:0-3741 GCA_043751755.1 Bacteroidota bacterium
CAGCATTACCAACGAAATCCAAGCCTTATCTCTCGCAGGAAATGTCGTTTCCTTATCCAATGGCGGCGGAAATATTACCTTACCTGCCGAAGTGGACGGCAGCATTACCAACGAAATCCAAGCCTTATCTCTCGCAGGAAATGTCGTTTCCTTATCCAATGGAGGCGGAAATATTACCTTACCTGCCGAAGTGGACGGGAGCATTACCAACGAAATCCAAGCCTTATCTCTCGCAGGAAATGTCGTTTCCTTATCCAATGGCGGCGGAAATATTACCTTACCTGCCGAAGTTGATGGCAGCATTACCAATGAAATCCAAGCCTTATCTCTTGCAGGAAATGTCGTTTCCTTATCCAATGGCGGCGGAAATATAACCTTACCTGCCGAAGTGGACGGGAGCATTACCAACGAAATCCAAGCTTTATCTCTCGCAGGAAATGTAGTTTCTTTATCTAATGGCGGCGGAAATATAACCTTACCTACTTCCACCCATATCAAAGATGCAGATGCAAACACCTTTGTAGAGACAGAACTTACTCCCAACGAAAACAAAATCCGTTTCAATATAAACGGCAGCAATTTGATGATATTAGACAGCAAAACCCTCAACTTCGCTACTTCAAACACTTTTGTAGGCGGAAATGCAGGGGCAACCGCTGGAGCAACTGCTACCAACAATTCCTACTTTGGCTATGATGCTGGATTTGCTACCACTTCTGCAAAATTGAATACAGGGCTGGGCTTCTCTGCTTTGAGAGGCGTAACGAATGGCGTAATGAACACAGCTGTAGGCGATTCGGCTTTGTATGCTGTAGGGGGGGGCGCACAAAATACAGCCGTAGGGCGGGGGGCTTTGCGTAGCAATACCGCTTCAAATAACACAGCTCTGGGAAGTCAAGCCCTTGCGAATAATACAACTGGTACAGGCAATAATGCTTTTGGCTCGTCTGCCCTGTTTAGCAATACAACAGGCGGTTTCAATTTGGCTTTTGGCGGAAATGCGCTTTATACAAATACTACGGGACACGACAATGCCGCTATTGGCTTAAACGCCCTTTATTCCAATACCTCTGGTTCTTTCAACTTGGCACTTGGGAGAAATAGCCTTTATACCAACACAATAGGGGCTTCCAACATTGCAATGGGTTACAATGCTTTGCAACTCAACACAACAGGGAACTATAACAATGCAAGTGGTTTTAATGCTATGCAAAACAACACAACAGGTAGCAATAACGCTGCCTTTGGGGGCAATGCCATGCTTAATAATACCCTTGGAAACAATAATGTAGCCTTTGGGTATGGGGCTTTGCAAGGCAATTCTACGGGAAACAATAATATCGCCATTGGCTATCAAGCATTGGCAAGCAGCACCGCAAATTCTAACTTATTAGCCATTGGCTACCAGACTTTGTTTGCTAACACTACAGGCACTGACAATGTAGGCGTAGGTCCTCAAAGCATGAGACTCAACACCACTGGTTCTTACAATGTAAGTCTCGGCTCAAACGCAATCTATGCCAACACTACGGGCTATGGCAACACTGGAGTAGGCTTCCGCGCTGCGCAAAACGGCACAACAGGCACAGGCAATACTGCCGTAGGAGACTCTGCCCTTCGTTTGAACCTCACTGGGGGAAGCAATGTGGCACTCGGAAAAGGGGCGGCAAGTTTACGCAACAATTACAATCAATCCACTTTTGTAGGACAAGGGGCAGATGCTTCTGTTGCAGGTTTGACAAATGTGATGGCTTTGGGCTATGGTGCAAGTGTAAGCGCAAATAACACAGTAGTAGTAGGCAATACTTCTATAACCTCTATTGGTGGGCAAGTAGGTTGGACAACTTATTCTGACAAACGGTTGAAGCAAAAGGTTGAAAAATCAAATTTAGGCTTAGATTTTGTCATGGCTTTAAATCCTGTAACCTACGAATACACCGCAGAAGGGCAAAAAGGAATCCGTTACACAGGGCTGATTGCCCAAGAAGTGAACGAAGCCGCAAAAGGAGAATTTTCTGGCGTGGACAAAAACGGAGAATATTGGGGCATTCGCTATGCAGAACTCACTGTGCCTTTGGTCAAAGGTATGCAACAGCAAGAAATGAAAATTCATTCTTTGGAAGCCCAAAATGCTATGCTAATCCAAGAACTGCAAGCCATGAAAAACACTTTGACACAATTTGGCACAGATTTACAGGCTTGCTGTTTCAAATCAAATGAACAAGTCCGCCCCCTCTCCCCCTTTGGGGGGGCAGGGGGGGAAGATGCCCCTATTTTAAACCAAAACATGCCCAATCCTTTCGACCAAAATACTACGATTCAATTCTATATCCCACAAACCATAACAGCTGCATCTATACAAATCGCAGATATGAATGGTCAGGTGTTGAGAATACTCCAAATTGAAAAAACAGGTTTTGGTACTTTAACGATTGAGGCAGGCAACTTAGCTGCAGGCACTTATACGTATTCCCTTGTCTTAGATGGAAAAGTATTTGAAGCGAAGAGAATGGTGCTAACGACAAGATAAGGCTCACTTATCTTGTCGTGATTTCAACAACTCAATTCCCCAGAATATACGTATGAAAATACTTACATTCCTTCAATACTTCTGCATAATATTTCGTGTCCGAATATTGCATTTTTAACACATCATACGCCACAGAAATATCGTTTTGATTGAGCTTTCCTGTATAAAATTGATTGAGTTTGCACTTTGTTATCATAAATTGTAACATAGCCGCTTGCTCGTCATTTGGCTTTGCAGCAAGGGCTTTTTTGTAGTAAGAAATCGGCTTATCCATGTCAAAATGTGCCGTTTCATACTCCGTTTTTCCCTCCTCATTCACAGGAGTACTCATGCTATTTGCGTCCCAAAAATCGTAAGAATTGCGCAAACAACAAAAGCTATTTCGATAATACGACAAGCCTTTCCAAGCAGGCGCAAAATAGCTGAGATTATACCACGCATTTCCCAATTTCAAATAATTATCTGCCGCTTTACTCGGATTTTGGGCAGCTTCTGCTTCCAAATTCAGCATTTTATTCACCACCCACAACTTGTTGAATGACAAATCACCCGCAAATTTTTCTGCCAAACAATCATGACAATCGTTTATAAAGCCCTCAAAAGGATTGAAATGCAGTTGAAAATAATTTTCATTGTTGCGATAGGTTTCCCCTGTCATTTCAAAGTATTTTTTGGCAGCCTTTAAATCTCCTTTTTGCCAAAATGTTGTACCTTTTACGTCTAATAACATATCTTTTCCGCCCGCAATTTGCCCAAATAAATGCTTTTCAAAGCTGCTTCTTGGCTTTTCTATCAAACCTAAGAGATTGTCTAAAGTCGCTATATCTGCTTTTTGCATGAGCAAACCGTCTAAACCATATTTGCACAAAAAGGCTTTTCCGATTTCTCCTTGCTTCTCATAACAACGCATAAATTGCTGATTTACACAATCATAAATAGGACGTTGCCAGCCATCTTCGCCCGTTTCTACCTGCATGTTTTGATAAGCAGTAAAAAGCCTATCTTCCGTAGCAATGTCAAGGCTTTTGAGCTGCGAAACCTGCAACAGAAAGCGAAATTCCTTTATTTTTTGCCCAATTTTGGCAGAACCCCCCTGCGCAGAAAGCTTATCCAAAGTCGTAGTAGCCTCCGAAAACTGCCCCGTAAGATACTGCAAATAGGCTTGTGCCAAATGCCAAACTTCGGGCTTATTCAAGTCTTCGGTCATGTTT
>JAYUZN010000575.1:0-3793 GCA_043751755.1 Bacteroidota bacterium
AAATAATCCTGTCTTTATTCCCCCAAATCTGCAAGCAAGGCACTGTAATTACCTCATTATCAAAGTTATAAACATGTCCTGATGCAGACATTTCCATAATTCCCCCTGCAAGCCCTTTTTGATTGAGGTTGTGCAAATACCCCGCAATAGCCGCCGAATCTGCGGCTTGACTGTATGCCATAGACAGGATTTTTTTTATTCTTTTGTATTTGAAAAAATAATATTTGCCCATATTTTCGCCCAAATGATAGGTAGCCGCAGAGCCAAATAGCGTTCTTCGCAGCCAAGACGGTTGATAAAAAACGCTAAAAGCAGGGTCAACAAAGAGTATGTTTTTGACTTGTTGAGGCTGTAAAAAAAACATAAATTTGCAAATATCGCCGCCCATAGAGTGTCCTATCAAAGTCCATTTTTGGGTAGAATCGCCTATTTTTTGCGCTATTTTCCACGCCAATGCTGCATTAAAGGAGGTAGAATGATTGAGATGTCGCTTTTTTTCGCTATAGCCAAAAGGGGGCAAATCTATCGCACTCACTTCGTAACCTGCTGCAACAAAGGCACTTACATTTTTTCTCCAAGTAAAAGTAGAGCCGCAAAAACCATGCACCAAGAGTATCTGCCCTTTTGAAGGAATTGTAGGCTTCCATTGGCAATAATGAATGTTAATTCCTTCAATATCAAGGTATTGACTTTCTGGGTATTGGGCAAAAAGAGAGATTTGAAGGAGGAGAAATAGGAAAAGAAGGCGATTTTTCATGTTGTGTTATTTTTCGTAATTACTTTTATTGCAGAGTGGCTCACTTTTGAAAAGTGAGCCACTCTATAGAAAGCCTATCTCATCTGCGAAAAACTGCGTGAACTCACACATGCAACATTCGATTCCCTGTAGCTCCCAACGCAGCCTCCTTCATTGCCTCCGAAAAGGTAGGATGTGGGTGCGAAATTATCGCCAAATCCTCCGCAGAAGCCTTAAATTCCAGCCCAAAAACGCCTTCCATAATCATATCCGCAGCACGCGCACCAATAATGTGCATTCCCAGCACCTCGTCCGTATCTTTGTGCGAAATAATTTTCACAAAACCCTCCATATCCATGCTTGCGCGCGCACGTCCCAACGCCCTAAATGGAAAACTGCCCACTTTGTAAGGCGTTCCATTTGCTTTGAGTTGCTCCTCCGTTTGCCCCACGCCAGAGACTTCGGGCCAAGTATAAACCACGCCCGGAATCGCATTGTAATTGATATGCGGCTTTTGTCCAGCCAGCGTTTCTGCTACAAAAATGCCTTCTTCAGAGGCTTTGTGCGCCAACATTGCCCCTTCTATCACATCTCCAATGGCATAAATACCAGCCGTTTGCGTTTCCAAATGCGCATTTACAGGGATTCGTCCACGACTTTCGGCAGGAATGGTAATGCCCGCATTTTCTAAGCCCAACTTGTCCGTATAAGGCTTGCGACCTACCGCAACAATGCACAAATCCGCCTGAAAAGTTTTCATTTCTCCTTTTTTGTCCTCAGCAGTAACCACCACTTTTTCGCCTTCTACGACTGCTGTTTTCACCTTCATTTGAAATTCAGAACTGTAATTTTCTTTGTGTTCTTTTTTCAAGACCTTGTGCAATTCTTTCCCTAATGCGCCGTCCATCGAAGCAATGAGCTTGTCTGCATACTCCAAAATGGTTACTTTTGTGCCAATTCGGGCAAAAACAGAGCCTAATTCTACGCCAATTACGCCCCCACCAATCACGATAATACTTTGCGGTAACTCGGTGATTTCAAGGGCTTCTGTAGAAGTAATTATGCGTTTTTTGTCAATCGTGATGCCGGGAAGGGTCGTAGGTTTTGAGCCTGTAGCAATAATGGTTTTGTCTGTTTCAATCAACTCCTCTGTTCCGTCCTCTTTTGCGACTTTTATCGTATTTTTGGTTACAAAAGAGCCATGCCCATAATAGGTGTCTATTTTATTTTTCCGCATCAAAAAGGCAATGCCCTCTGTGGTTTTCGCAACAACCTCTCGCTTACGCTGAATCATTTGCGCCAAATTTACTTTCAAATTGTCTAATTCTATGCCATGCGTAGCAAAGCTATGTTTTGCGGCATGAAAATGCTCGGACGAATCTAACAAAGCTTTTGAAGGAATACAACCGACATTGAGGCAGGTTCCGCCCAACGTATTATAACGCTCAATAATTGCCGTTTTCATGCCCAATTGTGCGCAGCGAATCGCCGCAACATAGCCGCCCGGACCCGACCCGATAATGGTAACATCGTATTTTGCCATGATTTAGTGTTTACTTGTTTTGATTTTGCAAAATTACGAATTGTGAGGGAAATAGGCAATTTTTCACGCAGATTTAACCGCAGATTTTCGCAAATTGTATAATTAGGAACACAGATTAAATAACTTGCTATTTTTCTCACCACTAAGGCACGAAGAAACACGAAGCAATAGGGTAAAAGAAGGCAACTAAGCCACACTTTTTCTTTCTTAGTTTCCTTCGTGCCTTCGTGCTAAATGATGATTTTATTCTTTTCGTGTTCCTTATAGCTAAATCTGTTGTATATTTGTAACCTTATTCAAGCACGCAATAAACATAACTATGACAAAATTAAAACCATTTGAAAAGTGGAAAACACAAGAGGTAGAAAATACTTTTGGGATAAGCCCAGATTATAATAGCCCAACCTTATTCAGTTGGTTACAAGCTAATTACCCCATTTCGGACAGAAAAAAAGAAGCCTTAATTGAAGCAAAAGATAAGCTGTTGAAGTACATTTCATTTTATAATGAAGCAGATATTTCATTTTTCTTCATTAGTCAAGTGATGATTTGTGTTGATTTTATCGAAGAAAAATACAGAGCTTATGCGCAGCTACCCATGAAAGGTACTCTGATAGATGTAGATGGAAATGAAGGAGAGGTAAATGGCATTGCGGAAATGGTCATAGCACGAGGTAAACAAATCCCCGAAACGCCCTATTTTTTCCTCAATGAATACAAACCTGAGAAAAAAACAGGCAGTGAGAGTGACCCGCTTGGGCAGTTATTGATTGCTATGTTGGTGGCACAACACAAAAATAATGAGGAATATCCCATTTATGGCTGCTATGTAAATGGCAGAAACTGGCATTTTGTTGTGTTAGAAGATAAAAAATATGCCGTAAGCAATGCTTATAATGCTACAGATACAGATATTATGGAAATATATTCTATCTTGATGGAGATAAAACACAAAGTTCATTTGCGCCTTAATCTCCCTTTTTCTGTACCTGTTTGAGCGAAAGGCTGTTCATAGGCGTTGTTACAAGCCCAGAAATATTTTTTTGGGTAATGTGCAAAATGCGCCCATAATAAAGCGGAATGACAGGCACTTGTTTCATCATTTCGGCATCTAAGCGCAGATATTGCGCAAAACGCAGCGAATCTGACCGTTCTTTCATAGCGTTTTCATAGAGATTGTCAAAAGTTGGGCTGCGAAAATGCGGCGTATTTGAGCCTTCAGGTGCGAAGTTTTTGGAAAGAAAAAAGTTCATAAAAGTCTCTGCTTCAGGATAATCGCCTATCCAATTTGCCTGCCATAATTGCAATTTGCTGTTTTTTGCGTCTCCCCGAATCGAACCCGCCTCCGCAATTTCTACCTTGACATGCACCCCTATTTTCTCCCATTCTCGCTGCACAAATTCATAGACAAATGCCGTTTGTGGAGAACAATATAAGGTAAAATTAAGCTTTTCTGGAGGATAGTTTTTTAGCAAAAAAATAGCCGAATCTGGCTGATATTCAAAGCCTTTGAT
>JAYUZN010000576.1:0-3570 GCA_043751755.1 Bacteroidota bacterium
TAGTTTTCAAGTGATTGAGCATATTGAAGATGACCTTACTTTTTTGAAGGAAATCTATCGTGTGTTGAAACCCGGCGGGCAGCTCATTCTCACTACGCCCAATCGCTATACTTCCCTCACGCGCAATCCTTGGCATATTCGGGAGTATATTCCTATGGAAATGCAGGCAATTTTGGAAAAAACCTTTGATACGGTGGATTTGCAAGGGGTGTATGGAAACGAAAAGATAATGGCTTATTATCTCAAAAACAAGGCTTCTGTGGAGCGGATTACTCGTTTTGATATTTTTAATTTGCAACATAATCTGCCCAGATGGATGCTTCAAATTCCGTATGATATACTCAATCGCTTGAATCGTAAGCGTTTGCATCAAGGCAATAGCGATTTGACGAAAGACATAAAGGCTTCGGATTTCTTTATTGCACCTGTCAAAAATGATTGTTTGGATTATTTTGCAATAGCCAAAAAGGGGTAGTTTTTCACGCAGATTTCCGCAGATAAAAGCAGATTTCGCAGATAAAGAGTTACATCTGCGAAATCTGCCACATCTGCGAAAACCCGAACTATATTTCCTCAAAAAACGCTATTTTCATATTCACTACAATCAGAATATAGCACCTCAATTTCTCAATATTTCGTATTTTTTCCGTATTTCGATACTCGTTAAGTTGTGTTATCGTATCATTGCGCAAATCTGTTAGAGCCTGTCCTTCTGCCTTGTGTGCATATTTCAACTCAAATAAATAATTGTAGGGAACTTTGAACAGTTTGCGCCCTAACAGCAAAACGTCCATATATTTTTGGCGCGTTTCGGGTTCACTGTCCACTACGTAAATATTGGAAATATAAAACAAGGTAATAAACAAAGTTTTCAGGTGTTTTTCGCTAAAATTCGCCTTATCTCTGTTAGAATGTTCTGCTAAAATGCTGTTTAACAAAGCCTTTAAAGGTGCTATATCTGCATGTTTTGCCAAGTTATACACGACTTCTGCCACACCATCTAAAGGCACAGGCGTAAGCTCACTTTCGCGCAAAAGTTGATAAAAATACTGATAGTACAATTCCTTCATCACATAGTTCGGCATTTTCAGTTGCGAACGCCCAAACTCCTCACTTTCAATAGATAACATGCCCATATAAAACAGCAAACTGATGAAATCTTGCTGTTCAAAGTCCATTTCAAAGTTGAAACGACTCACAATTGGGCTGATAATACTGCCTGTTTCTACCAATTCTTTCAAAATGCCTACTCGCTTGTGTTCTTGATGTTCTATCTGAAAAATAGCCCGTATTTTCCCATAATCTGTAGCAATGTTATCATCTAACATTTTGGCAGGAAATTCTCCTTCAGACAAATATTCTTTGGCAAAAAATAGGACCATATCGGAGTTATAAATATGTCTTTTTGCCTTAATTGTCATCTTAAATCCATCATACCATGCCCGCATTTCATCGAGGGTTTCTGCCATTTTTTCCGCAGGAATCTCAATATTTTTCAACAGCATTTCTACCTCATCTTCTCTAAAACCCAACATTTCGTGGAAATTAGGGTCTCGTGTGAGGCTCGAGGAAATATTAAAGCCGCTTGTCATGCTGTCTAAAGTCGCAGGAGAAACACCTGTAACAAACAAGCGTTCCACTATTCCCTCTCTTGTTGCCGTTTTAATCGTTTCATAAAACTTGCGAACCCAGCCATTTCTGCCCATTATTTCCCGAAAATGCCGCCCCCCTCCCCCCCATGAATGGGGGGAGAGGGGGGCGGCAAGTAATTCATTGGCAAAATGGTCATATTCATCTATGAGTAGATAAATACGATTTTCGAGTTTAGCCGATGTCAAGACATCAAACAAAGCACTGATAACTCCTTCAGGATTGTCATTTTCAAGGATTTTCTCCCTTTCTTCTTTCGTAAAATAGGTGGAATGCTGCCCCAAAAAGCCGCTTACGCCAGACTTCACTTTTCGCAAAAAGCCTTTATAGGTTTTGGCAGAGGTACTTGTGTCTATGCCGCTAAAATCGAAACACAAAATCAAATAAGCATTTGCATTTTCGGTAGGGTTTTTTCCTATATAATATCGTCCAAACAAATCCACAAAGCGGTCTTTGTACTGCAAGCCATAATAATGCTGCAAAATGGAAATCCACAAGGACTTGCCAAACCTACGGGGACGCAAAAAGAAGATATATTTTTCCCCCAAATCCTCTAATTTCGCAAGATAGGGCGTTTTGTCCACGAAAAAATAGTCCCGCTTGGGGATTTCTGCAAAGTTGCTGATGCCATATGGTATTTTTCGCATGGTATTCTGTTTTACGGCTGGCGTTGCCGATTTGCTGCCGAGCTTGGACTTTGTGATTCAGCTGGGCAGCATTTTCGGCAATACTTATGTTATTGACTTTTATTTTTTATTTAACTCAAAATTATTCCATAGATTAAACCATTCTTCATAGCTAACTGCGGAAGATTTATTGGTTTTATTTTAAGTACAAAGATACCACTTTTTTAGCTTAAATAAAGAATTCACTTCACAACTTTTGGTAACTATTTAAAAATAGCGTAATTTCACGCAGATTTTCGCAGATGAAAGGACGCAGATTTTCGCAAATTGTGCAGTTCAGCGTCGCTCACTGTACAATTTGCGCAAATCTGCGGTTAAATCTGCGCAAATCTGCGTGCCACAAACAAAACTCAATGAAAATTATCCTCTTCAATCCGCGTTCTGCGACTGCAAAGCACCGTATCCCCAACTCTATCTTGCAGGTTGGGGCTGCCATTCATGGCAAGTATGACTACGTTTTTGTAGATGGAAATAGAGAAAATGACCCTTGGCAAAAGATAGAAAATTACTTGAAAACAGGCGACTTTGCCTATTTTGGGGCTTCTGTCATGCCAGGTCCACAACTCAAACAAGCGATTCCCATTAGCAAAAAAATACGGGAAAAATATCCGCAAATTACAACAATTTGGGGCGGCTATTTTGCGGCAAATCAGCACAAAACGGTCTTGACTTCGGGCTTTGTAGATTATGTTATAGACGGACCTGGGGACTATGCTTTTCCTGAATTGTTGGAGGCACTTTCTACGGGCAAAAAAGAGAAAATTCCCTTTATAAAAAACCTTCTTTACCTCGAAAATGGGGAAATCCACAAAAATGGAAAGGCAGAAGTGCCTGATTACAACGTACTTCCACAACTCCCTTACACGCATTTGGATAAGTTTTATAGCTTGAAAGGCTATTTGGGAAAGACCTTTTTGGGCAACAAAACGCTTGCTTATCATGCGAGTTTTGGCTGTCCTTTTACCTGCTCTTTTTGCGCCGTTGTGCCGATATATAATGCAAGGTGGAAGGGAAAATCGGCAGAATTGATTTATAAAGATGTGAAGTGGTTGCGGGAAAATTACGGGGCAGATTCGGTGGAATTTCATGACAATAATTTTTTTGTTTCAGAAAAAAGAACCCTTGAATTTGCGGAATTGGTCAAAAATGACAACCTGAGTTGGTGGGGAGAGGGGCGCATAGATACGATAGATAAGTACAAAGATGAGTCGCTGCAAAAGATGTATGAGGCGGG
>JAYUZN010000577.1:0-1808 GCA_043751755.1 Bacteroidota bacterium
AATCCGGACAGCAATTATTGTTTTGGTGAAGGCGGAGCAGGCACTTTTTCGGACGGCAAACTCTACACTCGTTCCACCAAAAGAGGCGATACCGCCGCCGTTCTCAATGTTTTGCACTATTTTGGCGCAACAGCCGACATTACGATAGACGCTCACCCGCATATTGGCACAAACAAACTCCCACAAATCATTCAAAATATGCGCGAAAAAATCGTAGAATGTGGTGGAGAAGTGCGTTTTGAAACGAAACTGACGAATATTTTTATCCAACATAATAAAATAGTCCAAATAGAAATAAATGGAAATGAAAAAATAAATACAGACACTTTAATTTTGGCTACAGGACATTCTGCCAGAGATATTTTTGAATTATTGCATAAAAATAACATCCTGATAGAAGCAAAGCCTTTTGCGCTTGGGCTAAGAGTGGAACACCCGCAAGCCCTCATCGACAGCTTGCAATATCATTGCCAAGTGCGCCACCCCAATTTGCCCGCAGCTTCCTATTCTCTTGTAAAACAAGTACTTAACAAAGGCGTTTATTCCTTTTGTATGTGTCCAGGTGGGATTATTTGTCCTTCTACTACCGAAGAAAACGGCTTAGTTGTCAATGGTTGGTCGCCTTCCAAGAGAGATTCGCCTTTTGCCAATTCGGGCATAGTGGTCGAGGTGCAAGTAGAAGATTTCATTTCCAAAAATCCTTCTCCTTTAGATGGACTTTTGTTTCAAAGAAAAGTAGAAGAAAAAGCAGCTTGGGCAGGAGGCGGAAAACAGGTAGCACCTGCAGCACGTTTGAGCGACTTTGTGGCAGGAAAAGTGTCAAATACCCTTCCCGAATGTTCCTATTTGCCGGGACTTCATGCCACAGATTTGCGAAATGTCTTGCCTTCTTTTGTATATAAAAGGCTACAAGAAGGGTTTCGGCAATTTGGGCAAGCCCTCAAAGGCTATGTTTCCGCCGAAGCAGTCGTAGTAGGGGTAGAGTCGCGCACGTCCTCGCCTGTGCGGATTCCGAGAGACATAGAAACGCTTATGCACCCACAAGTTCAGGGCTTATTTCCTTGTGGCGAAGGAGCGGGCTATGCAGGGGGCATTATGTCTGCGGCAATAGATGGGCAGAAATGTGCGGTTGCTGTAGTTAGGTTTTTGGCAAATTAGGTCTTCACCTCACTCAACATAAAATCCTTGCCTTGAATGGCAATACACAGCCGAAAAATCTGGGTAATTCCCTGCGCCTTCAATTCCGTATCATATTTATTCAATTTCATTTGTTTTCGTGCCTCCATAAGTGCTCCTCGCAAAGTTACACGCTTTTTGTCAGGAGCTTTTAGTTCAATAACAACGCCCATTTTCGTTTTGTCTTTGGGAATCATACAAATATCATAACGTCCATACCCACTTTCTCCATTCGATTTTATGATAAATTGTGTGTTTAACATTGCCAACATGCCCAGCAACAAAGCATGATAAAAGTTTTCAGTTGTGTTTTTGGCAGCATCATAAAAGCTCACTGTTTTTATCAAAAAATCCCCAAAAAATAGTTCAAAAGGCTCTAAATGCCCTTGTGTCAAGGCTTCTATCATCTTTATATAATCCAAATAGTGCATATCTTGGGCTATCCAGTTTTGGATTTGTGAGTCATACACAAAGTGAACTTCTTTATTCGTAATGGCAACATCTGCCTCTACAGATAGCCCATTATGTGCAGCAATATTATCTACCCTCAAATAACCCGTAAACAACAATAAATTCCATATGGCAGAAGGGCTAGTATCTAATCTAGGAAAAGATAGGTATTCATCTATCTG
>JAYUZN010000578.1:0-6230 GCA_043751755.1 Bacteroidota bacterium
CTCGTTACCACCATACTTACCCAAATACTCACTTCATACAGCAACAAAAGCGGAATAAATATCAAAATCATGCTGAGAACATCGGGCGGCGTGATGATAGCCGCAAGGACAAGCAGCACTACAATCGCATGGCGATGATATTCACGCATAAATTCAGGCGTGAGCAAACCCAATTTCGCCAAATAATACACAACAATCGGCATCTCAAAAATGACTGCCCCCCCCAACGTGATTTGCGTAACCAAATCTATAACATCTCCTATTTTCCACAGGTTTTGTACATCATCTGCAATTTTGAATTGAGACAAAAATATAACCGAAAATGGCGTAACAATATAGTAAGAAAAAGCTACCCCTATGAAAAATAAAACACTGATAATGAATACATTTCCTCTCAATTTCCCTTGTTCTTTGGCATGAAGTCCGGGACGAATAAACCGCCATGTTTCCCAGGCAACATAAGGAAAACCTATGACAAAGCCTCCAAAAATTGCAATGCTAAAAGCCGTCATAAATTGCTCATAAGGACTTGTCGCACTCATGCTTACATCCATTTTCTCAAAACACATATTTTTATCCAAATAACACATAAACCTGTGTACAGGGAAATCGGGCTTGAAGGGTTGTAGAATACAAAAGTTGATAAATTCTTTTATATAAATAAAAATAACAATCCCAATCGTGCAAATCACCGCCAAACTGCGGATAATATGCCACCTCAACTCCTCCAAATGGTCAAGAAATGACATTTCTGCGTCCGTATCTGTCGAAGTCGCTTTTTGTTTATTGCGAGAAGAAAGTAAATTTGAAAATATGCTCATATTAGGAAATAAAAAAATAAGAAATGAAAAATAACGGCTTACTATTTTCTGCTAACTGTTATCATCTGCGAAATCTGCTTACCTCTGCGAAAATCTGCGTGAAATTACGTGAAATTACGTGAAATTACGAAAAAAGCCTTACATTAGCCCCAAATTTGAGGTTAAAATGAAAAGACAACTACTTTTAGGGCTAATATGTTTGGTGGGACTCTCCACTTTTGCGGGCAATGACCCCAGTTTGACGGGTGCAAGAACGATTGCGCTTGGGCGCGCCTTCACAGGCGTAAAAGGCTCTTTATGGGCTTTGTCCTACAATCCTGCGGGAATTGCCTTCCTGTCCGCGCCCACAGGAGGCGTATATTCTGAACGCCGTTTTGGGTTAAAAGAACTTACGTATGGCGGCGCATCTTTTGCCACACCCTTCAAAGGGAGGCATTATATAGGAGTCGAAGTCGGCTCTTTTGGTTACAGCAATTACCGCGAAACGAAGGCTTCTGTCGCTTATGCTACGCACTTTTTGGGCGTATTGAGTGTGGGTACAAAAATCAATTTTGCCAATGTAAACATTCCCGATTTGGGCAGTGCTACTACTGCTTTTGTGGATTTGGGCTTAAATTACAGCCTCTCCAAAAGCCTATCTATTGGCGCAAGCGTCTATAATGTCAATCAGGCAAAAATACGCACCTTCAATGGAAAACAAAATATTCCGACTGTTTTGACGGCGGGTATTTCTTATACGCCTTCCGAAAAAATACTGTTTGTAGCGGATATTCAGAAAGATATTACGCGCCCTCTTTCTGTAAGAGGTGGTTTAGAATATTTTTTCCTGAAAAATCTATGTGGGCGGGTAGGGGTAAGTTCCTATCCGCTTTCTACGAATGTGGGCATAGGCTGGCAATACAAAGGCATTTCTTTGGATATAGCAGGGAGTTTGCACGAAAGATTGGGCTTTACGCCGAGTCTGTCTCTGAGCTACAAATTTGTGAAAAAAGCGCAGGTAGAGTGAGGGTTTCATTGTTTCACGCTGATGAACGCAGATTTTCGCAAATTATTCTTAATCTGCGAAAATCTGCGTCTCCATCTGCGAAAATCTGCGTGAAATCTCAAGATTAAAATGCCACCGAAAACTTCGTTTTCAAGAAAAACGGCGTGCCAGGCGTATAATGAATCTCCGTTACAGGCGCGTTTTCCCCTTGCAAACGGCTTTCCGTAGCAAATTGCGCCTCTTTCCATTGACGATTCGTAACGTTTTCGGCAGAAAGCCCAATCGTATAATTTTTGAAGGTATATTGAACTACAGCGTCTGTAATAAAATAGCCCGTTGCGGTGAGGCTATTGTCCTCATTTGCAGCCCTATTCCCCAAATAACGATAACGAACTGTAGCACTCAAACCCTTCTCTGTTTTCACTGTCAAACCGCCAATGCTCGTAAAATTCGGTGCGAGGGGAATCCTATTTTCTCCTTCGGGAACGCCCAAAGCACGTGGATTTGCGTAGTTAACATCCATATCTGCATACAGCCATTTCGTTATTTGATAGCGTAACCCCAAATCTATGCCCATTCTACGGGTTTTGCCGCTCGGCTCTACCACAGACTCGTCTCCTACATATACAAACTCTTGTTGCAAATACAAATACCAGAAAGAGGTAGTAACCAACATGTTACGAAACGGTTTGAAGGTAGAACCCACTTCCGAACCAATGGCGCGTGGCAAAACTTCCTTGCCGTCTTGCGCCACAACTACCCTTGTATCATTGGAATGAAAGCCTGTGCCTGACAACAAAAAGAGTTGTATTCTATCATTTATGGCATAGTATAAATTCAATTTTGGGCTAAGAATGGACTTAGACACATTTTGCCTTTGATAGCCCGTAGAATCTAATTTATTGTTGTAGTCAAAATTGAAAAAGTCTGCACGTAAGCCTGCATTTACCCGAAAATGCTTGTTAAAATCTATGTTTTCGTCCCAATACGCAGCCGCATTGAGTTCATTTATATCGCCCAACGCAAGCGGTTTTAGAAAAATATTGCGCCTTTTTACATTGCTCAATTCTGTATTTGCGGCATTGTCGTAGCGAAGTTGCCCGCCAATTTCTGTGCTAAAATGAATCCCAGCAGCATTTCGATTGGCTGTATATGACGTGTTATAACCATAAATATTTCTGCCTTCTGTTTGCTGAATTTCATCGCCATTTATCGTATCATTTTTATAAAAAGTGAAATTGGAAAACAGGTTAAAATTATATCTTGAATAAAAAACCTGACTTTTGACCAAATCCCCTTTTGGCAAAATAGAATTGAGGATAACATTGACATTGAAACGGCTTGTATTGCCGCCTTCGCTGTTGTCTATGCTGCCAAGTCGGGTGATTAATCCGCTATTAATTGCCCTTTCGGGTATTTGCCCTGATGCGTTCCAACGGCTGGTAAACTGCGAAACTTGAACGGTAAGGAATTGATTTTCAGTGATTTCTCCTGAATATTTTGTTGCCAAATTGATACGAGTCATATTATCTGGGTTTTCAAAAAAGCCTCTGCGAAACAAATATTCTCCTGCTACATACATATTTTGGTTTTTGGCTTGTGCTTTTTCGCCCAAAATATTGACCATTGCCAAGACTCGATTGGTGTTAAACATGCCTTTTTCTGCCGTAAAAGAGCTATTTGTAAGCCTGTTTTTTGTCTGAAACTGCACCGCACCTGCCGTACACAAGTTGCCAATAGAGGCAGAATAAGGTCCTTTTCGCACATTTACCCTATCTACCAATTCGGGAATCACAAAATGCAAATCTGCGTAACCCTGCCCATGTGCGTGAGAAACCATGTTTACAGGCATTCCGTCCACCGAAAGGGCAATATCCGTCCCATGGTCGGAATCAAAACCCCGTAGGAAAATCTGTTCTGCCTTGCCGCCGCCCGCATGTTGCGCAATAAACAAGCCCGGAACCATACGCAAAATATCCTGCGCAGTATTGGTAGGGCGGAGCTTGATATCAAGGGCAGAAATGGTGTTTACAGTCGCTTTTTGGTCGGCTGTGATGACGACTTCCTTTAATTCCACAGGAGCAGTTTTGAGGTAAATCGTGATTTCGGTCGTTTCATGGTCTTTGACTTTTACCTTCACCTCTTGGGTTTTATAGCCAAAAATAGAGATTTTGAGGGTATATTCCCCTTCGTCCACATCAGCAAGGGAAAAAGCCCCCGACAAATTGGTGCTTGTACCCATGTTAAGTGTGTCAATTTGTACGGTAGCGTACTCAATAGGCACTTTTGATTCGTCTTCAAAGACTAATCCATTAATGGTTCCTCCATGTGCAAAGGCAGAAATGCCTGCAAATAATAAAAGGACGAAGAGATAGTTTTTTGGCATAAAAATAATAATAACAAGGGAAAACGGCTATTTAGCCCTACAAGGTCTTGCAACCTCGCAAGGTCTAAATAACAAACACTTATACAAAAAATCTTGCAATCTAATAGTTGTGTGGTTTTTCAAACCGCATTCAAGCCCAATTTATCCTATTTCTCGTGCAAGCACAAAAAACAGAGGGAAGGGTTGGCATGTTTTTTCTATAAATATCGCGTCCCTACGGGACTATAAAACGATTAAGTTATTTAATTTTCATTCCTAAGATTTGCCGAAACATACGAAATTGCGAAAGGAATAGATTTAAGCCCAAAAAAAGAAATGGCATTTAACTTAATAAATGCCATTTCTCCGAGAATTTAACAGAATCTCCTACGAAATCAATGTCCTACAATGTCGGTTTTCATTCCGCCCAAAATAGTCAGCAATTCGGTTTTCTCTGCAGTAGGTACAGCAAATTTGTCTAAGGCAGCTACTAAATCTCCTACCAAAGCCGTAAATTGTGCGTCTGTAACGTTCATGCCTGTGTGCGCTGCCAACATGGTTTTGCCTTTGTACTGACAAGGGCCGCCTGCTCCTGCACAAATTTGGTCAATGAGGTTGTTGCGCAACAACGTGGTGCGGTAAGAGTCTGCAACCGTAGCCGCAAAACTGCCGTTAATCACTGTGTCGCCTACAACATTGGTCAGGAACTGGTCCACGACCGAAGTAATTGCCGTAATCCCGCCGAGACGTGTGTATAGGCTTTCTGGCACTACCTCATCTTTGCAACTCGTCAGCCCAAATCCTAAGGCTACGGTTACTAAGGCTACTAATGAAAATTTTTTTAACATAAAAATTATGGTATAAAAGATGAAAAATTACTGAAATAAGGCAAAAACCCAATTGGGCATATTGGCATAGCCACAAGTAGGCGCATTGCTTGCAAATGTTTTGGTATGAAAATGATAGATACCTGCGTCTGTGAAGCTTTTTTCTAATTGGCTACGGGAGGTTTTATCTTGACAATAGGTAAAGCTCAACAGCTGCCCTTTTGGGTTGAAATTAATGGCGGTAAAAATAGGATTTTGGCGCAATTTGCTTACACTTTCGGGCATACTGTCCGTATTTCCCTCTATTTCATAGACCATCAACGTAACGGTAGGCAGCTCTGGGTGCGTGTTGTGTAGGACATCATGCAAGTGGATATAAAGCGTACCTGCCCCTAATAAGACGATACACAAGGCTGCCCAAAGGCTTATTTTCAATATGCGGCGAAAGTTCGCTTTCATAGTTTTTGGAATTGGATTATTGTATTAATATATGTACGTAAAAGTAGGTAAAATAGATTGAACTAAAAATTATTTTTTAGTCATGTCGTTGACATGGGACACACAGGCAACGGCATGAGCATTAGGCGGTTTAAAAAACCACCCAACTATTCAACATGTCTGCCATTTTTTCGTTCTTTTGCCCCGTAGGGGCAAGATGTCGGTAACAAAATGAAAAACACCCCAATTCTTCCCTTATTTTTCGTGCAAGCACGAAAAATTGAATAAAAAATGGGGGGAAATACGTCTATTTCTACCGACATTTTGTCCCTACGGGACAAGGAAAACATAATGGCAGACATGTTGAACTATTGAACATAAATACAAGTTTTGTTGTTTCATAGCCATCTAAACTACTCAAAAATGACGATAGAAACGATATTAACAGCACTGCGAAATGTAGATGACCCAGACCTCAAACAAGATATTGTTACGTTGGGCATGGTAAAAGATGTGGCAATAGCGGGAAAAACAGTGCGTTTTACCGTTGTACTTACGACTCCTGCCTGCCCGATGAAAGAGCATATAAAAAATGCTTGTATAAATGCGATAAAACTCTTGGTAAGTGCTGAGTTAGAAGTAGTTGTAACTATGACCGCTCGGGTTACTACACAATCTCAAAACACTATTTTGCCGAATGTCAAAAATGTAATTGCCATTTCTTCGGGAAAAGGAGGCGTAGGAAAATCTACGATTGCTGCGAATTTGGCAGTAGCTTTGGCACAAAGTGGCGC
>JAYUZN010000579.1:0-8229 GCA_043751755.1 Bacteroidota bacterium
GGCTCTATAGAAGAAAACGACAGCGTTTTGGGCGTGGAACGGGTATGGGATTTTATTTCTTTTTTGGGAAAAGAAGGCTGCACAATTCCTGCGTCAGAATAGGTGGATTGTGCAAAAGTGGAAAAAGCAAAGAAAGAAAGAAATATAAAAAAAATGTGGTTTTGCATATAAGTTGGATTTCACGCAGATGGCGCAGATGATAGCGGATAAACGCAGATACTAATACACACTCATCTGCGAAATCTGCTTTCATCTGCGGGAATCTGCGTGAGAGAAAGGTTTAATTCAAAGAAATAACAGGCATCAGAGAAGACATGCTTTGGTGAAACATGATTTCATGAATATCAAAACGCATAAACTTGAGCAAAGGAAACTTCGCCAAGATTTCTAAGACATCTTCCTCGCTTGTTGCTATGCACACTACCCACAATCTCGCCCGCTCTAAGGAAAGTGTATAGCTGATAATGCGCCCTTTTTCAAACAAACGATTGACTGCCCTCCTTTGACGCGGAATCAACGCCGCAAATTCGGGCGTGATTTCTTTGGGAAGGCGTATATCTACCATGTATTGTGCCATAACTTTTATAAGAGAAGAATGCGTTTTTCGATAATTTCAATTAAATTTTTAGGAATGTTTTTAGGAGAAAATTGTAATCTGTCAATCAATAACCTTTTGAAAAAGTTTTCATCTCCAAAATCTATTTCTTTGCAAATCCAGTGTAATAAACGTTTTCCATCAGAAATACTGTGCAAACCATCTTCTGTTTCAAAAAGGGTTTGAATAATTTGTAGCTTATCTGCTATTTTCTGAGAAACTATTTCTGTCGGAATTTCTAATCTCTGTGCTGTCTTTTGTATAATAAGAGCCTCATTTTCAAAAGAATAACCCCTTGTAAAATATTCTACCCTATCTGTTTCCTTTGTAGCATTTTCTTCACAAATTAGCCAATCTGCTGCCGTTAAAATCTGCAATTTTGTTGCTATATTGCTGATTTTTTCTGCAATCTCCGAGCTATTATTTAGGTTTAACTCGGCTATTTTCTTTTCATTATGACGAATGGCTATAATTTGCCAAATAGTTTCAGGAGATAAAAGATAGTTTTCTATGTCAAATCTGCGAAGGTAAAACAAAACACTATTTTCGCTATAGGATTCGTTTACAATGCTTTCTGAAGAAAAATCGCTGTCTCTAATGCCGAAATATTTTCTATTGGCAGAAATAGCCAGCAATTTTTCAAGAAATACCTCCAAATTTGTTACACCATTGCAGCTAAAAAATGAGAGTTTAGACAAATGCTTTTTGAAAGCGGTTTCAAATACCTGTTGGTCGTCATCTCCTTCTACTAAGACTAATTTGCGATTTCCTGCCTCGAAAATCGCTTCAACTAATTCTTCAGGAAGCGCTAATTCGGAAATCGTTATCATAATGTTGTAATATATCTAACTTTATCTGCCCCAAAAAACTTGATAAATTCCTTAGAATGGGTTGTTACAATCAATTGAAAAGGAGTCTTTTTTTGCAACTCGGTGAGACTATATGCCAACAACTGCTGATAAGCAGGATGCAGACTATTTTCTATTTCATCTATCAAAACTATGCTATGAGGCGTAAGTCTTAGCTGTAATTCCAACAAAAGAATAAAAATATTTTGCTCCCCAGAACTCATTTCTGCCAAAAGATGTGTCTCATTATTAGCTGTTTGTACTTTTACTTGCAAGTTTTTTCTATCTATAAAAAATTTCTTTCCATTAAAATCTATGCCATTCACAAAGCCCAAAATCTCCTCACATATTGCAGGTTCTGCATAATCTAACCAAGTAAAAAAAGCGTCGTAAGAATCTTTGAAATGGCTTATATTTTCGTATTTGTAAATAAATTGATAAGTCGGTTCTACTTTGAAGAGTTGTTCGCCTTTTATGTCTGAAATAAATCTTGTATGGGGGAAAAACAGAATGGAAGGAGGAAGGTTATTTTTGTTTGGGAGAATATTTTTCTTGTCAAACATAAATTGGGAAATGTCTCCTATCATTGTTTTTACATAAGGATACATCAAATTTTGTAAACCCATAAGCTCATCCATAATATATTTAGATGGGTCTAAGGTAAACATCTTATCATCTACACAAAACTCAATGTTACATTCAATATATTTTTTTGTTATATCAAGATACCCATTTACTCTTTTGTTTTTGTTAAAATAATGAAACAACCCTTTCCCCATTTCCACAATCATCTCCAAAATAGTCGTTTTTCCACTGCCATTTGCGCCGCCAATCACAACGGTTTGCAAGATACTTCCGTTCTTGTCTCGAAAATCCAAAAACATATCCTGAATAGGACCACAATTTTTGAGTTGTAATGATTGTATAGAAAAAGATGTCATACGAGACTTGTGTAATTTAACTACAAATATACGACTATTTCTGCAAATCTTGCCAAAAAACTGTATATTTGCCGCTACTTTATGATTCACATATCGATTACAACTATGAACAACGTAAATATCGCAACCTATTCTGGGCTTATTGTCGGCATAATTGCTATTTTGATGGCAATTGGAATGTTGTTTTTTCCTGAAAAAGTAAGCATAATTGAGGATACAAATCTGCAATATCTGTTTGCTGCCTTGTGCTTTTTGTACGGCGGCTTTCGGGTTTTTCGTTCTGTCAATGAATTGAAAGCCAAATAAATACATGCCTTCAAAAAAATATCCAAAAACAAGGTAAGTAGGAAGTCATAAATAACTGACAATCGTTGAAATACCGCCGTTGTCAGTGTCCCCACCGACAACGGGGCGATATCCCTTCTTATTTTACCAATTGAAATAATAGCCTAAATCAATGCCATAATAATTCATGGTACTTTTGCCAGAATTATTTTTTGCAATCTCCGTAAGCCCTTTGTTCATGCGGAACCCGATGTCAATGACCCCTACTTTGTCTATTTTCCAATCTGCCCCAAGTCCTGCCAAAAGCCCAAGATGATAAGGCATTAAATCTGCCATAGACTTCGAAGTCGTAGTAGTTGAAAGTGCTTTAAACGTTGTCGTAGTACTTGCCCCTACCAAAATAAAGTGATTTACCCCTACCAGCAAGCGAACATGAATCGGCATTCCCCCTACTTCGGGCGTGCGAAGCCTAAAAGCCGTAGGAATTTCGACTGCACTCGTAGCAGCTTTGATTTTTACTAAAGAATTATCGACATTGTAGCCGTAATTCACATAGCCCAAACCCGTATGGAAGCTGAAATTTGGGGTGAAGTTGTAGTTTGCCATCAACCCCACGTTGTAGCCGAGTCGTCCGCTTGCGCCCTCCGTTTTGATGACCGTTTTGGCAGCATCGATGGAGCGAACCCCCGAAATGAGAGGTGTAAAACGCAAGCCTACCTCAAGTTTTTTTGGTTCTGTGTCTTGTGCCGAAAGCGAAAACGCCGCAAAAACACAAGCGATAGAGATACATAATTTTTTCATAAACAATAAAATGTGATTAAAGCGTGGAATATGAGTCGAGAGAAAAACGTAGTTTAAAAGAATGACTATTAAATAATGAACAGATTCAAGTACTAAATGCAACTTTCTCGCTGCCCCCGTTTGTGTCCCCACAAACGGGGCTTTTCGGCTGTATGCCTATTGAACCCCTTATTTGTCCTCCGTTTGTGGGGACACGTAGGGACCCGATATTTATAGGAAAAAAACATGCCCCGCTCCCTCTCTTGTTTTTCGTGCTTGCACGAAAAACGGAATAAATTGGGGAAATTCCATTTTCTATAAATATTTCGTGCCTACGGCACTAAGAAATGCTCAAAATGACTGTTATAACTAAATCGTCAAAATTATTTATTTTTCATTCCTAATTTATTTGCATATATCAATTATTAGACGTTTTTTTGTGCAAAGTAACAAAAAATCTGCATTATAAACAAATTTATTTTTACCATCTGTGTAAGTCCTATTTTTATTTCACTTTCGCACAGCCCTCAAACAATCATGCCACAAACACTTATAACACCTGCCTCCTTCCCACAGATTCTCTTCAAAAAAGAGGAAATAACAATGTCTTTTATCAAAGTTGAAGGAGGACCTTTTGAGATGGGGGAAGAAAAAGAAAAGCTAACAGTTGCCCTTCATAGCTACCTTATCGCTCAATTTCCCATAACACAAGCCCTCTGGCAAGCTGTTATGGGCAGCAATCCCGCCTACTTTCGCGGCAAAAACCGTCCCGTAGAATGTGTTTCTTGGGACGATATATGTACAGATACGCCTGAATATCCCTGTTTTCTCACACGGATAAATCAATTATTTGCTCCCGAATTGGCAGCAAAAGGCTACAAAAGATTCGCACTCCCCACGGAGGCAGAATGGGAATTTGCAGCAAGGGGGGGACAAAGGTGGGGAAATTATACCTCTTATGCAGGCGGTAATGCCATAGACGAAGTAGCTTGGTATTACGAAAACAGTCATAAGGAAACTAAAGACGTGGGACTCAAAAAGCCCAATAACTTGGGTTTATATGATATGACAGGCAATGTATGGGAATGGTGCGAAGATGATTGGAACGAATATGGGAAATACCAGCAACCTAATACTAATAATTACCATGTTATAGGTGCTAATAATTTAAGGGTTTCTCGTGTTTTGCGCGGCGGCTCTTGGCGCAACGGTGCGGAGTATTGCAGCGTTTCCTATCGCAGCAACGACCCGCAGTCGGGTCGCAATCTCGGCATAGGCTTCCGCCTTGTTCCTCTCCCTTAGGTAGGGGGGCAACCGCTTCGAGGGTCTATGACCACTCGAAGGGTTGCTTACCCGACATGGATTTCTTATAAAAATATTTTTCTGCGAAAATAGCAGATTTTGCCGCAAAGTTCGCAAAGGGTTCGCAAGGTTCGCAAAGAAATTGCCCAAAAACAAAACGCTTTGCGTACTTTGCGTGAAGTTTCCTTTGCGTTCTTTGCGGTTTTATTTTTTATGAGAAAGCCATGATTTACCCGAACGGATTTAGTTTTATTGCCTAAAATGATTTAGTTTTGTAGCCCTTCGAGTGGTCGCAGACCCTCGAAGCGGCACTAAAAATCCACATAATGTCCAAACTCATTTCTCACCTCCAAACACAGCTAAACCTCCCTTCCATAGCTACAAGCGACTACCTCATTCGCAATAGCTACCAAGCAGAAGGCGAAAAAATCCACTCCCTCAATTTGTCAGGACAACAGCTGACAAGCTTCCTTTTTCCGCCAGAAATGCAGGAGTTGGAATATTTAGACCTTAGCAATAACAAACTTAGCGAATTTACCCTTCCAAAAGGCTGTGGCACAAAGCTTAAATACCTTTATTTAAACAATAATCCATTAGCAAAAATTGCTTTTTCTGAGGACTTGCCCGCACTCAAAACCCTACATTTGAGCAACAACAAGCTCACAAACATAGATTTTGCCTTCGCTTTTCCCGAATTAGAAGCTCTATATTTGGAAAAAAATGCCTTAGCAAATATAAGTGAGCGAACCTGGGCAGGCATGAAAAGCCTGCAGTTTTTGGAATTGAGCAACAATAAACTCACAAATGTTCAAGGTTTTCAGCACTTGCAAGCCTTGACTTCGCTGTTTTTCTCCGAAAATAACATAGAAAGTATTGCTCCTTTAGCCGCTTTATCGCAGCTCAATCACTTAGATGCTCGTAACAATCAAATTAAAGAACTGCCTTTTTTGCAGGAAGCATGGCATTTTGAATGGAATAAGGACTTTGATTGGACGGAGAAAAAGGTGAATTTCTTTGGAAATCCGTTGATTTCACCGCCTGTCGAGGTGATGACACAGGGGACTGCAAAGATTAGGGAATGGTTTGAACAAGCGAAAAAACATAAATTGAAGCCCCTGAATGAGTGCAAACTTATTTTTGTAGGGGATGGAGAGGTAGGTAAAACAAGTTTGATGAAGCAATTGGTTTTTGGTACATTCAAAGAAGGCGAAAGTACTACACATGGGATTAACAAAATCGCATGGGAAAAAATGCAATATGAAAAGGGAAAATGGAAAGAGATACAAAATGACAAAGGCGAGAGTATCCGCATCAACTTGTGGGATTTTGGAGGGCAGCATGTCCAACATTATTTGCATCAATTTTTCTTTACACAAAGGGTGATTTATGTCCTTGTTTTAAGCCCACGGAACTACGGCAAAGCGAGTTATTGGTTAGAACTTATCGCAAAATTGGGCTGCGATTCTGATGTATTGATTGTGTTTAATTATAAAGAGGAAAAAGATAGGCAGGCATTTTACTTGGGGGATTTCTATCAATTGCAAAAACAATACCCCTATCTGACCAACTCTTTTGAGTTGTCTTGCAGCACAGGAGAAGGGATTGAGGCATTTCAAACAAAACTTATTGAGACTATTTTGGCACAAAAAGACCTCAATAGCCAGTATCCTACGAATTGGTATAACATAAAAAAGGACTTAGAAACGCAGACAAAAGAAAAGGATTATATTCCGTATGAGGCGTATGAGGCAATTTGTGAACTAAATGACTACCCTGATGAAGCCCCACAAAAGGATTTGTTGGTAACTTTGGATAAAATAGGGGCTATTGTCTTTTTTGACCAACCCATATTGAATAAATTACAGGTATTAAATCCGGATTGGATAACCGCAGGGGCATATACTATTTTGACCTCAAAGATTACGAAGGATAAACAAGGGCATTTGAATCAGCAAGATTTGAAAGATATATTTCAAGCGGAGATAGAAATCTTTTCGGATAAAAAGAAGACTATCAAGTACAAAGTCCATCAGTTCGATTTCATTCTTACCTTAATGTATCAATTCGATTTGTGTCAAAAAAACCCTTTTGAGGAAAATGCCTATCTTATTCCTTCCGTATTTGAGGAAAAATCGCGCGAAGAACTCAATGAATATGATAAATACAAAAAAGGAGGAAAGCTATATCGTTTTCAATTTACCTCACAATTTGAAATGATTATCATGCAGAAGTTTATTGCGCGTAATATTTCAAAATGTATAGATAAAGATTATTGGGCATCAGGGCTTTTGATAAAAGACCCTCATAGTCAAACTTTTGCCTTAGTGGATACGACTAAACATTCTCAACTCATAGATTTTTGGATAAAAGGAGACAATATTAGAGGTTTTTGGGAAATTTTGCGCAATGATATGAAAGATATTTGCAAAGCTTATCATGGCTTTCAGCCCACAGAACAAGTTTATTTTGAAAAAGATGATAAATCTTTTTTCTTCTCTTATCAATCCATGTTAGACTCTCTGAAAAATGGAGTTTCGTTAATTACCTATGATAAGGATAGCCAAATGAAGGATATTGATGTATTAGCTGTGATTGACCTGTTTGAAGATGTGCAAAAAACAATAGATAGAATGAGGCAAAATGAATTACACAGAATGGTACATGAAACGAATGAAAGAACAAAAGCCATTAAAACCGACTTGTTTTCGCTCAAAACCGACCTTCTTTTAGATATAGGGGTAAAAAGTGAGGTCATAAAACAAGCTATCTCGAATAGTGAGGAAAATCAAATCCGCCAGATGCAAAGTATTTTAAAGGACATTAATGGCATGAATGAGGAAACACAAACAGAATTATGGAAAGGCATAAATGAATTGAAAGATAAAAATGAGCAGATAAAGGCTTTTTTAGAAAAAGTCGAAAAGGAAAGAATTGCAGCAGGTGTCGCAAATTCAGCCTCTTTGAAGTTAAAAATGGGACTTCCGTTTATGATAGGTGAAATCTTAGGGATAGGCTTAGAATATGAGGCAACTTTGGCTAATGGAGAAACGTTTTTCAAATGGTTTAAGAAATGGCGTGGAGTTGTGTAGCAAACATCATCGAAATAATTATAATTAGAACTTACGCAATTAGCCACGAGTTTTCACGAATTAGGGCTGTTAATTCGTGTTAATTCGTGTAATTAGTGGCTAATTCAAAAAAAAACCCTCCTTTCCTGTTACCACAAAGCCCCTACAACCCCCTCATAGCCAACAAAATACCCTCCATCTACCCCTCAAATCCCGTTACAAAACCCCTCAAAGTTTCCATCTACCCCCCAAATCACCTCCCTACCTTTGTAGCATCAAACAATAGGAAATGTCTCCTATTAATAACGTAACACATTTTCTTATGGAAACGAATCAGCAAAACATCAGAATCGAAGCCATTGCGATTTTCAACACGATTTTGGCGACCAAACAAGTGTATAGCATGAGCT
>JAYUZN010000580.1:0-1864 GCA_043751755.1 Bacteroidota bacterium
CTCTTAATAGCTTGCTTCCTGCCTTTTTTTGCCCAAGCCCAAACCCTTACAGATAGCCTCAAAGCCTATTGGTCTTTTGACGGCAACGCTATGGATATAAGCGGATATGGCAATCATGGTACAGTAGGCGGCGCAACCCTTGTTGCAGATAGGCTTGGAAATCCCAATAGTGCCTATTACTTTAACGGGCTAAGCGATTACATTAGCCACCTCACAAGTCCCTCATTACGACCTACCACATTTCCTGTGAGCATTTCTGCGTGGATAAAATGTAGCACGATTCCGCCAGGACCAGGCGGACGCGTAATCATTGGAACAGAATACAATTCAAGTAATGGCAAGAATAGTGGTTTCTTTGCCAGCATTTTACCCACTTCTGGAGCAATTCAAATCAATTTTGGAGATAATACAGGAGCCTGCAATCCCACGTGTAGGAGGTCAAAATCGGGCAATACAAATGTATGTGACGGGCAATGGCATCTATTAACATTTGTCGCACATGGCGCAACGAGTATGGAACTCTATATTGATTGCAATTTGGAAAGTGGCACCTATAGCGGCTCTGGCGCAACAAATGTAATTTATTCAGGGGTACCTGATGGCAGAATCGGCGATTTTAAGTGCGGTTTAACAGGCTATAATGGGCATTTTGAGGGCGCAATAGATGAAGTACGCTTTTATCATCGCGCCCTTTCTCTCGGAGATGTTATCGCTTTGTACAATTATACGGCTATGGGTGGCAATATCGCAGCAGGAACTTTGGGAAATGATACAAGTATTTGTTCAGGTAATATTATGCTTGATGCTACTTCGGGTTTGGCTACGAGTTATAGCTGGTCAAATGGCAGCTCGTCTCCTACGTTAAGTGTAAATTCTCCCGGCACTTATTGGGTCAATATTACAGGCAACGCTTGTCTGCAATCTGGGGCAGACACCATTGTCCTTACAAGTGGCTCACAATCAAGCTTTATTCCTGATACAGTCGTTTGCAAAAATCAAATCATCGTCTTAAACGCGCCTTCGGGTTATACCAATTATCTTTGGAGTACAGGGGCAACTACGCAAAGCATTTCCGTAAGCACATCTGGTATGTATATTCTACAAGCCACAAATCCCAACGGCTGCAATCTCTTAGACACAATTCAAGTAAATTATATTCCTACGAACCCGCCTTTGGCGCAGTTTACTTACACGCTTCAGCCAAATGGGGTCATACAGCTCAACAATACGAGCCTGTATAGTTCTCAATATCAGTGGACATATAGCAATGGCGGCGCAGATACGGCTTTTAGTCCGCAGCACAATTTCCCTTGCAATGTTCCTGTTGTTGTTACGTTGATAAGTTCGGGGCGTTGTGGGGCAGATACAGCTACGCAAACCATCACTTATATGTGTGATGCAGTTGAAGATATGACCGAAAAGATTGATTTGCAAGTATTTCCACAACCTGCGCAGTCTGTTTTGAATATAACCTACCAATTTTCTCAACCTGAAAATGTGCGGCTCACTATCCATAATGCTTTGGGGCAAAAGGTATATGAGCAGATTCCTTCACAACAAGTGGGCAAAATAAAAAACACGATTTCTATAGAAAAATGGGCTGAAGGGTATTATTTCCTACAAATTGTTACAGAAAAGGGGCTTGCAGCAAAGAAGATTTGGATAACAAAATAGCCTGTTTTTTACCCCGATGGTAGGTTTGCAAGGGGACGTACTTTTCAAAGGTGCGTCCCCCTGCAAACGCCAAATTATTCCCTTCTCTTTCCCCTAAATCTTCACACTTGCCAAGATTTCTTCAATAATTCTTTCTGTAGGCACTTCGTCGGCTTCGGCTTCATAAGAGAGAATGAGCCTATGATTGAGT
>JAYUZN010000581.1:0-4768 GCA_043751755.1 Bacteroidota bacterium
ATTCTGTGGCATTTACAAAAAAATATATCCTCGAAAATAACACTTGGGAAATCTGCGGCAGAAAAATAGAATATGCGTTAAAGCAGGCGATTTCGCGGAAGTTCACGCAGATTTCCGCAGATTCGAGCAGATAACGCAGATAGGAATAATGTAGGCGTAGTCGAACGGTATTTCATCTGCGACATCTGCTATCATCTGCGCAAATCTGCGTGAAACACAAAACATCAATTTTTCAATATATGCTCATAGAAGAATCTTTGTGGATACAAAAAACCATCTTGGGTTTTCCTGTTTCGGAAATGTCTCCATTGCTCAATATCGGCAGCTCTACAGCCGAATTTCGGCAGAACATACAGCCCTATATTCATGAAAATATTTTTGCCCCTATCGAAAAAGTCGGCGGACAAGTCTCTCATTTAGACATCAAAGCAGATGAGGGCGTGGACATTGTCGGCGATTTGACGGAGGCAGGTTTTCAGCAAAAATTGATACAGGACTACCATTTTTCCTGCTTTTTGTGTTCCAATTTGTTGGAGCATATTGAGGATAAAAATAGGGCGCAGTTGTGCCAGATTATAGAGAAAATAATGCCACAAGGGAGCTACCTCATTGTTACTGTGCCGCATATGTATCCCTATCACAAAGACCCGATAGACACGATGTTTCGCCCTGATATTCAGGCACTTGCAGCCTTATTTCCAAGCCTAAGTTTCGTAGCAGGCGACATTGTGCAAACGCCAAACAATATGTTTTCGTATTTTCAGGGTAAGCCACGTGCATTTTTTGCCTATATTGCGCATATAACTTTGCCATTTTTGTTCAAACGCAGCTTCTTCGATTGGCAGCAACAAGTCAAATACCTGCCTTTTTGGTTCAAACGTTTTGATTCTACTTGCATTATTCTCAAAAAATAAGGGTTTTTTCTCGCAGATTTCCGCAAATTTAACCGCAGATTTCCGCAAATTTTACTTAATCTGTGCTAATCTGCGTCCTTAATCTGTGCTAATCTGCGTCCCTAATCTGCGAAAATCTGCGTGAAACCATCAGATAAATATGAATATACTACATCTTCACGAATGGTCGAGCATCAAAGGCGGGGCAGAAGTGTATATTTCGCAACTCATGGAGTTGTTGCCTGCCTATGGCTGCACTTCTTATTGGATAGGTTTGCGTTTGAGCGAAGATGGACGCTATCAAGTAACGGAATATCAGCAAGAAAATATCCAATATTTTGATACAAAACAGGAAATATTCACGTTTTTGAAAGCCTTTTTTCAAGCAAAAAAAATAGACATTCTCAATCTTCACAACTTTTTTATCCCAGAAATAAGTAATTTTTGCTTGCAAAACCTGCCTACGATTCGTACCGCACATGGACCACAATTAGTCTGTCCGGGTAATGACAAATTTTGGCGCAAATCGGAGCGAGTCTGCGATAAAGTCTTTGGTTTGCACTGTCTAAGCCACATTTACACCGAAGGCTGTGCCAATCGCCACCCTAAACGGGTCTTTCGCGCCTTTCAACACTTTCATTTTGAACACACTACAGCGATAAAGCAATACCATCGCATAATGGTCATGTCCGAATATGTGCGTCAAGAATATATAAAAGGCGGGATTCCTGCCGAAAAAATCCTGCTTAATCCCTATTTTACGCCCTTGATTTCGGAATCGGAATTGCAGCCTCTTGTGGAAAATGCGCCCAAAAGTTTGCTATTTATGGGCAGACTTATCAGTACAAAAGGGGTGCATATTTTGATTGAAAGTTTACTTCCTTTACTCACACAAAGAACTGATATTCAATTAGATATTGTGGGAGATGGCATTATGCGGGCAGAAATTGAAGGCATTATTGCTAAGACCGGCTTGGCAAATCGAATCGTATTGCATGGTTGGAAATCGAAGTCCGAAATAGCTTCTTTTTTGCAAAAAGCCTATCTTGTCCTTTTTCCGTCTATTTATCCCGAAGCCTTTGGGCTTGTGGGAATCGAGGCAATGATGTACGCAAAACCCGTAGTTGCGTTTGATGCAGGGGGCGTAAGCACTTGGTTAAAGAACGAAGAAACGGGTTTTTTGGTTCCCCTAAAAGACACAAAAGCCCTGTATAATGCGGTAAAGAAATTATTAGAGGATAATAATTGTTATCAACAAATGGCACAAATGGCTCGTATTCAGGCTGTTAAGTATTTTTCGGCAGAAATACACCTCAAACAATTATTGGCTATTTATCAAAGTGCTATTCACACAAAATAATATGACTGTCGCTATTGTTATAGACTATATTTTTCCCGACAAAATTGGCGGCATCCAAAAATATGGCTACGAATTATGCAAGTATTTAGCCCGAGAAAAAATCCATATTTACCTATATTTTATACAAGGGCAAGATAAAATAGAAAATATGGGCGTATTTAATGCTGCAGAACTTGCATACATTACTGCTCGCCCCGTACCTGCTCCTCAGCGGCATACATTTCCGTTTCACTATTTTCAAGAATGTTATGCCTATTCTCGCAATGTGTATGAAGTGATTCGGCAAGATATGGCAAAAATAGACTTCATTTGCGCAGTACATGGATTTAGTGCTTGGGAGTTGGTCAATCAAAAGCAAAAAGGACAGAAAATGCCGCCGATGATGACCGATTTTCATGGCATGAATATGTTTCTGCCGATTTATGGAAATATAAAAAACCATATTCAAGCCATTATTTCTCGTTATTTTGTAAAAAAAATCATGCGAAAGTCGGACTATATCCGTTCTTGTGGAGATTGTTTTACAAAAATAATCACTGCTTGTAACATTGATAGTAAGCATATATATCAAATGCCTAATCTCATTGGAAGTGAGTGGCTATCCGACAAACCTGCATCGCCCTCTTCCGCCAAAACGCTGATATATGTAGGGCGTTATGATATGGCAAAGGGAATTGCCGAATTGTCTTTTTGTTTGGAAAAACTGCTGCAAACCCACGATTTTGTCTGTCATTTTGTGGGTCCTTTTCCCGAAGATAAGCAAATAAAATCGCCCAAAATACGCTATCATGGAGCTATTTTTGACAAAAAAAAGTTGAAAGAAATATATGAAAAATCGGATATTTACATTCTGCCAAGCTATACAGAAAGCATGTCTTTGACCATTTTGGAGTCTATGGCGTGTAAATGTGCCATCATTTCAACAGATGTAGGCTCTATTTCAGACATCAATCACGCCAAAATAGGCTGGCTAATTGCGCCATACGACAAAGATGCGCTATATATTGCCATGAAAGAAGCCTTAGAAATGGATAACGCAACCTTAATGAACATACAAGAACAAAATCGCGTTACGATTGAAAAGCGTTTTACCTGGGATAGCTGCATCAAGCAATTTGTGGCGGATATAGAGAGCTTTGTTCACGCAGATAAACGCAAATAAGGGCAGATTTCGCAGATGAAAGCAAAACAGTTCGATAATGCTCGTCCAAAATATCTGCGAAATCCGCCTAAATCTGCGAAAATCTGCGGGAAATTCCCATAATTTGCGCTAAATGCGCTACCTTTGCGTGCAAATAGATAAAAAAAGTATGGCTAAAATACTCATAACAGGCGGCACAGGCTATATTGGCTCTCATACAGCCATTGAATTGTTGCAAAACACGCAATATGAAGTGATTTCTATAGATAATTTCGTCAACTCTTCGCCCGAAACGGTGCAAAGAGTGTCCGAAATCACAGGCAAAAACTGGAAAAACTACCCGATAGACTTGTGCGATTTTGCGGCTACCAAGCAAGTATTTGCCGAAAATCCAGACATTACAGGCATTATTCACTTTGCAGCCTTTAAATCGGTGGGAGAATCTGTGGAATTTCCCTTAAATTATTATGCCAATAACGTAATATCTCTTATCAATATCTTGCGCCTTTGCGAAGAATTTGGGGTAAAAAATGTCGTTTTTTCTTCCTCATGTTCTGTTTATGGAAATATAGAAAAAATGCCTGTAACAGAAGAAACCCCTATTGCAAAAGCCGAATGTCCTTATGCAAATACGAAGGTCATAGGGGAGCAAATGATACACGATTTTGTCAAAAACAACGACATTCATGCGGTTATTCTGCGTTATTTCAATCCTGTAGGGGCGCATATTTCTGCCAAAATCGGCGAAAATCCTATCAACAAGCCCAATAACTTAGTGCCTGTCATCACACAAACCGCTATAGGCAAAATTCCCAAACTGAGGGTATTTGGCGGAGATTATCCCACAAGAGATGGCAGTTGCGTAAGAGATTATATTCATGTTTCTGACATTGCAAATGCGCATACGAAAGCCATCGATTTTTTACAAGCACGCAAAGGGCAGCATCAGGTAGAAACCTTTAATTTGGGGACAGGAGAAGGGATTACCGTTTTGGAAGCGATACAGGCGTTTGAAACGGTTTCTGGGCAGAAACTCAACTATGAAATAGGTGCTCGTAGGGCAGGAGATGTGGTTACGATTTATGCTGATTGCACAAAATCTATGCAAGTCTTGGGCTGGCAGCCGCAGTATGGCATTTTGGAAATGATGCAAACGGCTTGGAAATGGGAACAATTTTTGGCAAAATGATTTCACGCGGATTCACGCAGATGATAGCGGATTTCGCAGATGTGGATAGTGAGCGAAGCCGAACTATTATCTGCGAAATCTGCCTCAATCTGCGCAAATCTGCGTGAAACAAAACGACTATGATAAAACAACTGAAAGCCATTCAACACATATTTGCGGATTTTTTTCACAGGCATTTACTCCTA
>JAYUZN010000582.1:0-2946 GCA_043751755.1 Bacteroidota bacterium
CCTTCAGGTAGTATAACGATTGCAATGTTAGATAAGGATTTGAATATTATTGCGACAAAAGTATTCAATAATTGGAATGTCCAAACCATTGGCGGAAAATACCTTCAAAAAGTGCCTTTAGGCTTCTTTGCTTCGCCAAATCCGTATGGTAGCTATCGCTTAGTGTTGAAAACCAATACTTTGTCTATTTTAGCTCCTTCGGATAATGAGCTGGCTTTTGAGCCGACAAGTGCTTTTCCTTTCAATATTCCGAATGCTTTGTATATTACGGCAGGAAATAACAGCAATAACACGCCCAATTTGAATACGTATTATTATTTCTTCGATTGGAAGGTGCGTTTTGGGGCTTGTCAAACGGCTACACAATCGGTTAATGTTACGGTTTATCCTGTTCCTGACCCTATTACGGGTGCTTTGGGACCAGATTTTACGATATGCGGAGATACTATTTTAAATCCGGGTAGTTTCCCTACGGGTTATACTTACGAATGGAATACGATTCCGCCTGTTTATACGCAAGCTCTACCTATCACACAATCAGGTACTTATATCGTAACTGTTTATAATTTGAATGGTTGTGGAGCTTCTGATGATATTAATGCGAATGTCAATCCGCTCCCACTTGCGGCAGGAACGGTAACGGTCGGCGCAAATAATGTGATAACCTACAATGCGAATGGCTCGTCTTCGGGGACTTTGGCGTGGACGTTTGGCGGGGGGGCAACAAGTGCCTTAGCTTTTGGAAATTATACCTATCCTGCAACTCCTCCTCCACTTTGTAATCAAACGGTTACGCTTACTGTCCAAAATTCTTGCGGAACTGATGTGATAACAATTCCTGTGAATCTGTGTGTGGCAATAGATGAGGGTTTTGCGCAGCAAATAAGTGTGTTCCCAAATCCCACAGATGGCTTGCTGCATATTCAACTCAAAGAGGCAAATAGTAATAGCCTTTCTATTCGTTTGACGGATATGCTGGGGAGGGAAATCCTTGCGAAAAAGGTGGATATAGTTGGAAATGACTTAGATACGGAACTGAATTTGCAACAAGTAGCAGCAGGTATGTATCAGCTTATTCTTACTACGCCTGATAATAAAACAGCTGTGAAAAGGGTGGTTGTTAATCCGTAGTTCTGATTTTTCCAAATCGGAATCGTGCCTGCGATTTAGAAAATCGGAGGTACGTTACGAAAAAATCGCAACCCGTAGTTCCGATTTTCCAAATCGGAATCCTGCCTCCGATTTAGAAAATCGCAGGCATGTTACGAAAAAATCGCAACCCGTAGTTCCGATTTTCCAAATCGGAATCCTGCCTCCGATTTAGAAAATCGGAGGTACGGCAAACTTAGTTCGTAGTTCCGATTCTCTAAATCGGAGCCAACACAAAACAATAACACAATGGAATCCAGAGATTTTTATCGCAGACATCTCCCTCACGTTCAGCCCTTAAAAGGCACTTATTTTGTAACCTATAACCTACATGGAAGCATACCTGGTCCTGTACTTGCGCAGTGGCGAGACGAATACGAAGCAGCTAAAAGGCTCATTTTTAAAAAAGGCACAGAAATTCCAAATCAGTTAGAAATATTAGGAAAAAGAGATTTTATCAAAAGAGACGCTTTTTTCGATGCTTATAAAGGCGGTCCTCATTATTTCAAGACAGAAAACCTTGCAGAAGTCGTAGCCGAATCCTTGCATTTTTGGGATAATAAAAAAATAGAATTATATGCCTATTGCATTATGTCCAATCATGTACACTTTGTTTTTCGTTCTTTGGAAGAAGAGGATGAAGGAGAAGCCCCTGTTCATTTAGAAATCTTGATGCACTCTATCAAACGTTATTCTGCCCATAAATGCAACAAAATATTGGGCATAGAAGGGCAGTTTTGGCGGCATGAAAGTTATGACCGTTTTGTGAGAAATCAAAGGGAGTTGATACGAATCCTTAAATATGTTATAAATAACCCTGTAAAAGCAGGTTTATGTGCTGAGCAAAGCGATTGGAAATGGACTTATATTAAAGATGAGTTGATAGATTTGCTTGCCATTTAGAAAATGGCAGGTACGGTTTATTGCCATTTAGAAAATGGCAAGTACGGTTTATTGCCATTTAAAAAATGGCAGGTACGATTAAAATGCCTACCTTTGCCTATTCAAGGCAGCCAAAACAATGTTCATTCTCTTTCAAATCCTCCTAACATTCACATTTGTAGCACTTTACGCGCTTGTAGCAGTCTATGCAGAGCGCAAAGTTTCGGCTTTTATACAAGACCGTCTCGGGCCTATGGAAGTAGGACCTGTGGGCGCGTTTCAAACTTTGGCAGATATTATCAAATTAGTTATCAAAGAATCCATCATTCCCTCTGCCGCAAACCCTGTGTTATTTAGCCTTGCACCTATTGTTATTTTCGTTGCTGTTTTTGCAGGATTTGCAGCTATTCCGTTCAGTTCCAACCTTTTGGGAGCTTCTATACATGTCGGACTTTTGTATATTTTGGCAATTGTAGCCTTAGATGTCATAGGCATACTCATGGCGGGTTGGGGCGCAAATAACAAATACGCCTTGTTAGGGGCAATGCGAGCAGTAGCACAAATTATTTCCTACGAAATTCCTACAGCTTTGGTGTTACTGGCAAGCATCATGATGTTTGGAACGCTTGATTTACAGCAAATAGCTTTGCATCAAGGTATTTTTTCTCCCGAAAAAATTACCCTTTGGGGAATATGGGATATTACAGAAGTAGGAGGCATTTTTGCGTGGAGTGTTGTGCGTTATCCGCATTTACTTATCGCTTTTGCCTTATATTTTGTTGCATCTTTAGCAGAATGTAATCGCGCGCCATTCGACATTCCCGAAGCAGAATCGGAACTCATTGCGGGTTTTCATGTGGAATATACAGGCTTTAGGTTTGCCATTATTTTCTTGGCAGAATATGGTAAAATGCT
>JAYUZN010000583.1:0-10827 GCA_043751755.1 Bacteroidota bacterium
TTCGTTAAGACTCCTCTCAAAAACAGTCATTTTTTGAGGCTTTGCGAAAAAAATGGCTGTTTTTGTTCGAAATGACAATCCATTCGCAACTTACATTAATTATATGTTTAAAACCACTTTTTTCTACCATTTTTTTCATTTCTTGTCCATATCTTCCTTTTTCGTAATATTCTGCTACTTCTGCCTTCTCCTCCCACCAAATATCCGCTTTTGTAATCAAAGTAATGACATATTTTATCTCTGAAAGGTGCAATTTTCCCCGAAGTTTGACCAAATAAGCCAATTCGCTTTGTCTATTTTCTTGCAAAAACTTGAAGCTAAACTGCTGACCATCAAATATATCAGCGGGATTTGCAATATCTTTTCTTTCGTGATAGCCATAAGAAACGACATTTATCAACACTTCTTTTTGCTCACGAATCACATTATCCATCTCCTCTTGACGTATTTCCTCTGAACTAATATGACCGGGGGTATCTACGACTTGCAAAGGAAATTCGTCTAACAATAGTCGAGTAGTTTTGGAATAATAAGTAGGCTTAACTCGCTCAAAAGAACGCTGAATAGAAGCCACAAATTGCGACTTCCCTACCCCAGCACAGCCAAACAAAACGGCTTTGCGTTTCGTTTTGACAGCAATTTTGAGTTTTGCCCAGAGTTCCTTTCTGAATTTATCCACAAACTCAATTCCTAATGCTACTAATAAACTCTCCCAAGCCATATCTATATTTTGTTAAAAATCAATCATTTACCTCCCAAAAAACATCTTCATATAGGTCTTTCACAGCAATAGAAATCGCTAATTTATCTAAAGTGATAATATCTGTTATTTTGCTAAAAATGCTTACCTGACAAGTTGCTCCTATTTTTTCGTATAAAATAATTCCCACTTGTGTTTGAGAAACGACCATATAATATTGGATAAATTCATTTTGCAAATAATTCTTAAGCTTCTCATGGCAATCTCTATAACTCGACTCTTCTGACAAAATTTCCGCTACTAACATAGGAAAATGAACGATTTTTTCATTTCCCAGCCTTACTTCATCAAAACACACAACTACATCAGGATAGTAATAAACATTTTCGGAAACGATTTTCGTCAATATTTCTATGCAAAAAGTCTCATATTTTGGGTGCAAATTGTCTAAACTCATCACCAAATTCAGGTTGATGCGATTGTGATTTGCGTTGCAACCTTTGAATCCATAAATTTTGCCATAGCAATATTCATTACGTAGTTCGCTTTTTTCATCTATTTCCAAATACTCCTCAAAGGTGTATTTCTGTGCTGTTTTTGGAATAGCCATATATATAGGTACTTGTTTTAAGTCCAAAATTACAGCTTTTTCCTTATTACGCCAAATTTTTCTCACAGCTTTCAGGCATTTAGAAAATGGCTGCTACGAAATATCCTTTTTTTTTGTATTTTTGCGCCCAATTAGAAAAATACCTGATAAAATGGCAAAAAAAGGCTTTCAAGCATTCACAATAGATTCGGTAGAAATCATAGATGCCGCTTCGGACGGCAGAGGCGTAGCAAAATTTGAGGACAAAAAGATTTTTGTCGAAAAGGCAGTGCCGGGCGACATCGTGGAATTGTATGTCTATGAAAAGGCAAAACGCTTATTTTCCGCCAATTTGACGAAAATTATAAGCCCTTCGCCCCTGCGTGTAGAAGCAAGATGCAAGCATTTTGGCTTGTGTGGCGGCTGCAAATGGCAGATGATGTCTTACGAAGGGCAACTTTCGTTCAAAACCAAGCAAGTAAGAGATATTTTCGAGCGCATTGCAAAGGTCGAATTTGGCGAACTTCTCCCTGCCCTCCCCTCCCCTACCCCGTATTATTATCGCAACAAATTGGAATTTAGTTTTGGCACGCGCATGTATATTGCCTTTGAAGATGTGGGCAAAATTGACCAAAATGTGCCTGTTTTGGGTTTTCATGGAAAGGGAGCTTTTGACAAAGTATTGAATGTAGAGGAGTGTTATTTGCAGTTACCTATAGTGGCAGAGATACTCAATGCAGTGAGAGATTTTGCCATAGAAAAAGAAATTCCTTTTTACAACATTCGGGAACAAGTAGGTTTTTTGCGTGAAATCAGTTTTCGTAGCTCTGTAGCGACAGGCGAACTGATGGTATTTTTGACCGTAAAAGAAGATAACAAAGAATATTTAACCCTTATTTTTGAATTTTTGGAAGCAAAATTTCCAGAAATTGCCCATTTATTATGGATAATAAATCCTAAAAGTAACACACAAATCAGCGAATTGCCTTTTCATGTTTGGAAAGGAAAGGGCTTTATTACGGAAAAATTGGGAGGCTTTTCTTTTAGCATAAGCCCCACTTCTTTTTTCCAAACAAATCCCCGACAAGCCGAAACTTTGTATGGCGTAGCAAAGGATATGCTGCAAAAAGTGCTTACAGAAGGGCAAAATAAGCACAAAATCGTCTATGACCTTTATACAGGTACAGGAAGTATTGCCATTTTTGTCTCTGATTTGGCAGAAAAAATTGTAGGAATCGAGTATGTAGAATCGTCTATTATAGATGCAAAGGCGAATGCTTTGAGAAATAACCTCACACATTTGCAGTTTTTTGCGGGGGATATGGCAAAAGTTTTAACGTCAGATTTTATCCTACAACATGGCAAACCTAATGTGATAATTACAGACCCTCCTCGCAATGGCATGGCTCCTGCTGTGGTAAAGCAAATTTTGGAGGTGCTGCCCGAATATGTCATTTATATTAGTTGCCACCCTGCTACACAAGCGAGAGATGCAGATATGATGCGAGAACATTATGAGGTTGTAACCTTGCAACCTGTGGATATGTTTCCGCAAACGGCGCATGTTGAAAATGTGGCTTTGTTTAAGTTGAGAGTGGAAAGTTGAGAGTGGAGAGTGGCTAACTGTTCACTGCTAACTGTTCACTGTCTCAATCGCCTTTATATGCCTTTAAAAATGTTTTTAACTTATCAAAAGCCTCTTTTGAACCTAACAAAAACAGGCTATCCGTTTTATTCAACATCATTTTAGGATTGGGATTTACTTGCATTTTTTCATTAAAGCCTTTTTTTCCGACAACTAATAAACCCGTTTGAGAACGCACATTCAAATCAGACAAAGATTTGCCCCAAACTTGCGGATATTCCACACAATTCAGCGTTTCTACATGAATATCCGACTCATTTTCGCCCGTAATCAACTCCATAAACTCTATCAAACTTGGACGAGTAAGGAGATTGACCATTCTGCGTCCGCCGATGGAGTTGGGCAAAACAGCATGAGTAGCCCCTGCCCGCACGAGTTTTGGCACATTGTAGTCATGTTCAGCGCGCGCAATCACTTCTAAATCAGGGTTTAAGCCCCTTGCAGTTAAAGTAATAAAAACATTCTCCGCATCACTTGGCAGGGCAGAAATCAAGCCTTTTGCCTTGTGAATATTTGCCTTTTCTAATACATTTTCTAAGGTCGCATCTCCTACCAACCCGATAAAATGCTTGGGAAATTTGGCAAATAATTCTTCTACCAATTCTTTTCTTTGGTCAATGCCAATAAAAGGCAGGTTTTGACGTGCCAATTCCTGCGCACATTCACGCCCAGCGCGCCCTAAGCCGCAGATAATAATATGATTTTCAAAGTCTTTCATTTTTTTTCCAAAACGGTAAACATTCACAAATTGCCGTAACTGCCCCTCTACCACAAAAGCCGTAACAGTGGTTATGGCAAAAATAAAAATAACAGCTCCTGCTAATAACAATACAATCGTAAACCATTTTCCTGCTGCCGAGAGTTCGCCATTGCCCGCAATGCCATACCCTACTGTACAAACGGAAATGACCGTCATATAGAACGCATCTAAGAAAGAATATTTTTCTATGCACATATACCCCACCGTCCCCAACAGCAACAAAAACAGGAATAAACCAGATGCCCAAAATATTTTTCGTAGCGGATTTTGCGAAAGTATGGTGTAGTGTATCATGCCAGCAGGAATTAAAAGTTCAAAGTTAGGGATAAATTTTGAAAGATAGGCTTTGAAAGTGTATCTTTGTGTTTTATTTGAAAGAAAAATGCACTTTATGGAAAATAATACCTTGTATATCAAGCAGATAAACATAGAAAACTTATGGGGAAAGCACCAAGTATATTGGGAACTTGACCCAAAAGTGAATATTTTGGTGGGCGGAAATGGCAGCGGAAAAAGTACGATATTAAATATAATAGAAGATGTATTAATCCCAGGTAAATATTTTTATCGTTATACAAAAGATAGGACTACTGTAAAAATCGCTTATAACAATAAGCGAACTTTTAAATTTGGAGGTACAAGCAGTTATGGGGTTTCAGAAGTGAACGAGAAGGGTATGTGGATAAACAATAGTGGGCTGACAAATGGGGAATATGAACATTATGATTTACTAAAAGCTGTTAAAATCAGTACGTTTGATGTGGAAACACCCTTGTCAAAACAACTTGATACACTTGTTTATGGAGACGGAGAAGAAAATACAGATTGTTTCCTTAAATTTCAAAACAAAAAACTTATGTTACAAAATGAATTACTAAAAAGTAAAAAATATGAGGAGGCAAGTCTTGCAGATAAAATTATTGAAGATTTTTATGCCATCACAAATAGCTTTTTTAAAGAAACTGCTAAAAAAATCGTATTTCAGGAGCAAAAACTCTCTTTTGAACAAAATGGAGATAAAATTAACTTAACACAATTATCTGCTGGAGAAAAACAATTACTCATCATTCTTTTAACTCTTTTGTTGCAAGATGCGCAGCCTTGTTTACTGTTAATGGACGAGCCAGAAATTTCCTTAGATACAGCATGGCAGGCTATTTTAATTGAAAAAATAATAGCCTTAAATCCTCATTGTCAATTAATTATCGTAACACACTCGCCCAGTATTTTTGGGGAGGGTTGGGGCGATAAATTGGTTTGGATGGAAGATATTGTAAAATAATAACCAAAAAAGCGAATGGCAAAAATTAGATTGGCAAAAGACTTTATTTTCAGAAATGAATTATGTTGATTATCCAGAAATGCAAAAAATACAGGCAGATATAAACACATTTTTTTCTTAAAAACCGCATTTATACATGAACTTTGAATACTTCTTTGCCAAAAAAATAGCCTTCAAAAACCCACGAGCCGTTTCAGTCCTTGTGGTACGTTTAGCGATAATAACAATTGCTTTATCAGTTGCTGTGATGGAAATTTCCCTGTCTTTGGCACAAGGTTTTCAAGATTCTATCAAGCAAAAAGTTATAGGTTTTGTGTCGCATATACAAGTTGGGCAGTATGGATTCCTCGACCACCTGACGGCAGAAGTTTCGCCAATTCAAGACTCTTTGAATGTTATAAATGACATAATTTCTAAGCAACCTGATGTTAAAAGCGTTTCTCCGTACATTTTGAAATGGGCAATGATAGAGTCAAAAGGCAGCATAGAAGTGTGGATGTTGAAAGGAATAAATGCGCATTATGACTGGGATTTTTTCAAAAAAGCCCTCAAAGAAGGCAAAATGCCCGATTATACAAAAAATGACGAGTCTTTAGATATTCTCATTTCGCGCAAACAAGCCCAGAAATTGGTGTTGAAAGTAGGGGACAAAGCCACGATTTTTTTCATTCAAAACCCTGTGAAACGCCGCCCTGTGAAAGTCGTAGGAATTTATGACACAGGTTTAGAAGAATTTGATGTGATAACCCTATTTTGCGACATTCGACTTTTGCAAAATGTAATGAAATGGCAGCCTTCGGAAGTCATGGGTTATGAAGTAGATTTAGTTTCGGGAGAAAATATTACAGAAACCGCAGCCAAAATAAATGCCTCCCTTGGGGCTGATACACAAGCAGTTGGCGTGATGGAAATGGCGGCATATCGCCCTATTTTTGATTGGCTCAACCTGCAAAGTCAAACGGTTTGGGGCATTTTGATATTGATGATAATTGTGGCTATCATCAATATGACTTCTGTTGTGCTGATTCTCATTATAGAAAGAACACGAACTATAGGCATTTTGAGTGCTTTAGGCTTGCCAAGAGGCAGGATTCAAGGCTTGTTTGTATGGAATATTTTTTTCCTGATAGGCATAGGCATGTTGATTGGCAATGTGTTAGGATTGGGGTTATTGGGTTTGCAATATCATTTTCAAGTGATGAAATTAGATGCAGAAAGCTACTTTTTGGATTATGTGCCTGTGGCGTGGGTTTGGGATAAGTTCCTGATACTCAATATTGCTACGATTTTAATCTGTACTGTTTTTATGTATTTACCGACTTTGATTATTGCCCAAATATCGCCAGTAAAGGCTATACGTTTTGAGTAGTTTTTGTTCATTTTCACACCTTAATATGTTAAAACCAACATGAAAAAGAAAATTGCCGTCATTGGCGGCGGAATTGCGGGCATTGTTGCCGCAAATGAATTAGCAACTAAAGCTGATTGTGAGATAGTGCTTATTGAGAAATCTTCGCATTTGGGCGGCTTGAAAAAGTCGTATTTGATTAATGGCATTTTTTATGATGCAGGTTGTTATATGTACACAGAATATCATCAGATTTTTAAACTTTTCCCCGAATTAAAACCCTTATTTGTGGAATTTAACAATAAAAAAACGCTGATAACGCCACAAAATGTGATGACCCCTTTTCCGTATAGCCTTAAGGCTTTTTTTAAGATAAATGGGTTATTCAATTTTTTGCGTGTAGTTGTTCATCTTTTGATAGATAAAGTACGTTTCTATAAATATCAATCTTTGGAAGAATATTGCAAATATTATACAGGCACTTTTTTCTATAAAATGAGCGGACTTTCCAATTATATAAAACGATTTCATGCAGATATTCCTGTAAATGAGGTAAGTAAAGAATTTGGGGAGCAAAGAATTTCAGGGCTTCAGCACAATGGTATCCGAAAATTTATGAGGCGAGGTCTTTCTTATTTTGCTAAAAAAATGGCAGGTAGCCCCTCAAAAGTATTTTCTCGCCCTAAAGAAGGCTATCAAATGTTGTTTGAAAAAATAGAAAACATCTTGACAAACAAAGGCATAACGATTCAAAAAGACATAAATATTCAAAAAATAGAAAGAAAGGACGCACAATTTCAATTATATACAGAAAAAGAAATCCTGTTTTTTGATTATGTTATTTTCACAACACCCTTAGAAGTGGTAGCCTCTCTTTTTAACCGCAAACTCAGCTATCCCCCTAAGCATATTCATCTGCTTTCCCTATTTTATAAAGGCAAAGTACATAGTAGCTCAAATGTTATTTACAATTTCTCAAATGAAGGAAATTGGAAAAGGATGATTGTTTTTTCAAAATATTATGGGCAGCATGAAGGCAAAGATTATTTTACCATAGAAGTGCCTATAACAACGTATAATGAAGCTAAAATAAGCGAACTTCAATTAGATTTTGAACAATTTGTGCAAAAAACGCCTTTTTTTGAGGACATTATTTTTCAGGGTAAAGCCTTCACGCCTTATGCTTACCCCCTTTTAGACCCAAAAATAGAAGCTACTCGCAATCAATTAATTAGCGAAATTGAGGCTGAATATGGCATCTTGTTGATAGGCAGGCAGGGTAAGCACGAATACCTCAATTCAAGCCCCATTATTGCCAATACGATTAAAGATATAACTGTTTTTTGGGAGAAAATGCAGCAAATAGTTTATTAAATAGTTGAAAGTTGAGAGTTGAGAGTTGAGAGTTGATATTTATGTGAAATCAAAGTAGCAATCTGGTTTCCAAAATATCTCGAAATTTCCGCAAAATGGCAATGATTTTCAATAAATGCTCCCTTTTAGTACAATCAAACACCTCTGATACGCAATAAGTTTTGCCTTCCATAACCACAAATTTCCATGTCCCCCCTATTACTTCGCAGCCATACAAAGGCGTTTCTTTGGGATTTTTGACCTGTCCAATCAAAAAAGCCTCCAACAACTGCGCCATAGGCTCTCCTGTAGGATTGAGTTGCGGTTTGTATTCTTGAAAATGAAAATAACATTCCTGCATGATATTCTTGAAACCTCTTGCCACCACAAAATCAGCCCTTACACTCAATTTTGTTTGATTGATAGTAGCCGACATTCTTTTCTCAAAAAAGCCTACATAGCCCTTATCTTCTACACTCATCAAGCCCCCGAAGTCTAATATATGGGTAATAAAATACATTTTCAAGTCTTCTTCACTCCAAAAAGCAGCATTTTCTCGTCCTTTTTGATAGATATTTTCAAAAACTTGTGCCTCAAAAGGTGTAAAAATCAGTTCGGGCGTATTCAGCCACTCCTGCATAAGCGGTGTTTCAATTCCACTAATTTTCGTCAAGCGAAAATGAAGCATCAACTCCGCTTCTTTCCATTCTCTAACTGCCATAATGAATAAAGTTTTAGTTTTAAACCGCAAATATACGAAAATATTAACAGTTGTGTGTTTTTTTTAACTGCACTATACTTTATTGAAAAACAGTGCCGCTTTCAGCCCCTCAACCGTATGATACACAATGGGACACATTTCGTAGTTGCGAAAGATGCTTTTGAGCCGATATTTGAAATAGGGTTTGTACAAATGTGGGTAGTCGCCGCATGAAAAAGGGCGATTTTCATAAATGCTACAAGCCGTATTTTCGAGAAAAATGCAAGGTTTTTGCTTCAAAAAATCTATGTCTTCTCCTGCATCTGAATAAATATATGCCTCTGTAAAGGCGGCTGTTTCCATGCCTTTCAAGGCGGCAAGCTGCGAAATTTCCGCCTTTTTGAGTTCAGGTTCAAGGGTTTTGCAGCAATTTGCACAAGCTAAACAATCAATTTTGGCACTCACTTCTGTAGCAAGTGCAAAGACTTTTGCGTCAATTTCTTTGGAAGATAAATTGCGCAAAAAGGCTTTAAAATCTTGATTTTCACCTGTTTTAGCCTTTGCTTTTTGTTTGATTTCAGCAATATTGATAGAAAAGTGTTGTTCCATATTGTAATGTTATTTTAGTCTTATCTAAACTTTGCCAAAGTTAGTGTATATCATTCCTTTTCCCCTGCTTTGTTCACAACCTCCCCCGTAAATTTCAACACTTTTTGCGTTCCCCCTTCAAAGTTGCCCGTAACGGTTATAGACTTTTGTTGTGTCCCCGATTTTCCTGCCGAATTAAATTCCACCACCACCTGACAAGACTCCCCCGGTTTGATAACTTCTTGCGTACAATAAGTAGCCGTACAGCCGCATGATGGCTTTACTTTTGTTATATGCAAATCCTCTTTGCCTATATTTTTTACCTCAAAACTATGCACAGGCTTTTCTCCTTCTTGTATTTTTTTGAAATCGTAGGTTTCTTCTACCCATTGCACCTGCGTTTTTGGCAGACTGTCAGCTACAGCTTGCGCCTTGTCTATAGGAGGCGTAAAATCGGGTTCATTATAGGTATAGTTAGGAGGAGAAGAGCCAATAACATTGCCCGTCAAAGTCAAGTATTTGATTTTGTTTTCGCCAAAATTGCCATGAACAGGGATTTCTGCCGTAAAATAGCCTGTTCTATCCCATTCATAACTATCAAATATTACCGTTATTTCGCAAGATTTACTGGGTTTTATGGGTTCATTTTCGCAATATGCTAAAGAAAAAGCTGGAGAAAGTTCTGATTCTTTTATGGAAAGGTATAAGTCATTTTTACCTACGTTTTTTACCGAAAAACTATGCCCTATCTTTGTGCCGTCTTTGATTTCTCCAAAGTTATAGCTATCTGAAGACCACTTGACCTTGGTTTTAGTGGCATATAATTGAGCTTCTGCCACCGCAGCAGCTATAGAATCTGCTATTGCCATATCTTGCATATAAGCAGCAGCGAGAGAATCTGCCATCCTCTTTTCTTCAGTAGCAGTGTAGGAATATTCGTTGCTACCTTTTATTTTTCCTAATGAATCTATCACATTCATATAAGACAACATAAAAGTGCCAATTCGTTCGATTTTGGGAGGATAATGCGAAATAAGCGTATCAGATAAGCTGTGGTAAGCCAAAAGAATTATCTCTATCTCTCTAAAATTGTAGAGTCCTTGTCCTTCTGTCCATGTAGCCATCATCTGCATTATATGTCTATCTGTCTGCAAGATTTCGGAAGGCATGTTAAATGGCGTTTTTCTCTCTAAAACATGTAGAGATAAGGCAAAGAAAAGTTTGCCCATCATGATAGCTTTTTCTTTTTCTCGTTTTTCATAAGAAAGATTTTCAGACAATTCAGCTGGGACCACTATCCACCTGACATTGTCGTCTATCAAAGCCAAAGGCTGAGGAACTGCACCTTCGGCAAATCGAATCGGAATAGTAATCCCCTTATTGGTGAAAAAGTCGGCTTCTTCGACCTTTGTCAATACGATTTCTTTCAAATCGGTATTTTTGCCGTCAAAAGACCAGCAAATTTCGGGAGTCAAGGTTTGAGAGAAAATGATTTCCCCCCAAAAAAGTAACAGAAAAAAGATAAGTTGTTTCATGAAATTGAGAGTTGAGAGTTGAACAGCTAAGTACAAGCGAGGAAGAATCTAACCCTATATTTATTGCTTAGAAAATGATTATCAATTAGTTATACATTTTTTATTTATTAACTTTCATTTAGTTTCCTATCCATAATTTCTCTTGCCCTACCCTTTTGCCTTCGGAAAACAAATATACAACGTACATTCCTGCCGCAAAAGGCTGTAGATTTATCTGCGAAAACGGCTCCTTTACTTCCCATTTTCCCAACAATTGCCCTTGTATATTGCACAATTGCACTTGAACAGGATTGTTATAAGCATGTTCTATATATAAAACTTCGTTTG
>JAYUZN010000584.1:0-2860 GCA_043751755.1 Bacteroidota bacterium
TCGAGAAACTAATTTGTAACCGGTATAGTATGAAAAAGGTTTTATTTGCGCTGTCCGTTTTGGCAATATTTGCCTCAGGCTGTGGACTCTTCGGCGGAAAAGAGACGGGTCATCATGGGGAATTAACCGGGCGTGTTGACCGCTTAGAATGGGATCAGTACCAACCTATGAACATGGTCGTTATTCCGCCAGGGAGTTTCCATATGGGTCAGAATGACCAAGATGTAAACTATTCTCAAGTAGCGCATAATCGTCAGATTACGATTAGTGCGTTCTATATGGACGAAACCGAAATTACAAACAACGAATATCGTCAGTTTGTATATGGGGCTGGACCTAATGAGAAAAAACCCACCCAACAAAATGGGGCTTTGGATACCATCAATCCTATGTATCAAGCATGTATCGTTCCCGATACTATGGCATGGAAGAGAGATTTCTCTTACTGCTATAACGAACCTATGTTTGAAAACTATTTTTGGCATCCTGCTTTTGACGAGTATCCCGTTGTAGGGGTAAATTGGTATGCGGCAGAGCAATTCTGCAAATGGAGAACGCAAGGACTCAATCAGTACAGAGCTGAACAAGAGCTTCCTAATATGCCTCGTTTCCGCCTTCCAACAGAGGCTGAATGGGAATATGCATCTCGTGGCGGCTACGAACACAAACTTTATCCATGGGAAGGTCCTTACCTTCGCAACTCTAAAGGCTGTTTCTTAGCAAACTTCAAACCCGGAAGAGGGGATTATATTGCGGATAACTATGAATATACTTGCCCTGTAAAAGAGTATTTCCCAAATGACTATGGTCTTTGGAACATGCCAGGCAATGTAGCGGAATGGTGCGAAGATGATTTTGAAGAGACCGGCTTTTCTTATGCACATGATTTGAATCCTGTGTATAGAAACCCAAAATGGAAAGATGCAGATAGAGTACCAGGAGGTGCGCATATTCGCAAACTTACTCGTGGCGGTTCTTGGAAAGACATCGGATATTTCTTGTCAAATGGTACACGTACCTACGAATATTCTGATACCGCAAAAGCATTTATCGGATTCCGTTGTGTAGTGAGTATCATTGGTCGTCAAGGCGGCGCAGCAAGTTATTAAGTAATTGAAAATTGAAAATTGATAATTAGCCTAAGGGCATAATAATCAACTTGAATATCTGTTTAGTTTATTTCTAAGCGCTACTTTAATGAATTAAACACATACAAATATAAAAATGGCATCGGCAAAACCGATGCCATTTTTATTCAGTTATACTTTGAACGGGTAAATTTTCCTGTAAACATGTCATTTCTTTAAGAAATGACATGTTTGCAGGAAATCTATCGTAGCTGCCACAAGCGTCCGCTTTCACCAGTTGTATATTGTATCTTTCATCTGCGAAATCTGCTCTCATCTGCGAAAATCTGCGTGCCAAACTCAGGGTATTTTTTTTGGTATTTTTTCTTATCAAAAAAGCCCCTACCTTTACATTATAATTAAGGATTGAAAAACAGCTTTTCTAATTTGTCTTGTAGAGGTGCTTTTTTCCTAACATGAGAATCTGTTGAGGCTATTTTTGAGATGAAAATGGTAGTATGAAATAGCGCGCATTTCGTATTACTTCGGTTTTATTAAAAAGTAATGTATTGTATTATATTCGACTTCGCAAATAATTGGATTTGTCAATATTTTTAGAAAAAGAATAGTTGGAAAGAAAAAAGTGTTGAAAAAATGTTTTTTTTACGATATTTTTTGCTTGCAACAAAAAAAGTTCTATTTTTGTCCCAACTTCATAAGTGAGTTCATTTCTCTAAATTTATTTCCAAAAATCTTATCGTTTTATCTTTTCACAAACTTAAGTACATCAAAACAATGGCAAAAGGAAAAGGCTTTTTTAAATCCCGAGCTGGGAAGAACATCATGAACATCATCTATGGTGTGGGTGCCGCTATCGTTATTTTAGGGGCGTTGTTTAAAATTCTGCACTTAACCGGTGCGCGCGAAATGTTGATGGTTGGTATGGGCGTAGAAGCAGGGGTATTCTTAATTTCCGCTTTCGACTTTCCATCTGACGAGTACGAATGGGAAAAAGTGTATCCACAATTGGCTGACCCCAATTTTATTCCCACAAATGATTATCAGCAAACTGCGCTTCCTAAAATGAATTTTGACGTAGAGGCGTTTGACGGACTTTCTGGAACACTTACTGGCTTGAAAGACAGTGTGTCCAAATTCAATGGAGTGGCAGATGCCGCAGGTCTTACAAATGCTTATGCTGATGCTATCAAAGGCGCAACAGGCAAAATCGAATCCTTGAATCAAAGCTACGGCGTAGCGGTTGAGTCTATGGGGAAATTTGCCAATGCTGCCACTGATGCAAAGGCGTATCATGAGCAGGTTCAACAAGTTACCAAAAACTTAGGAGCTTTGAACTCTGTGTATGAATTGGAATTGCAAGATGCAAAAACGCATTTGAAATCCTTGAATCAATTCTATGGCGCAATGACACAAGCTATGGGTAGCATGGTAGAAGCAAGCAAAGACGCAGATGCCTACAAACAAGGTATGCAGCAATTGAACGCAAACATCCAAAAACTCAACAATGTTTATGGAAACATGCTTTCAGCGATGGCAGGTGGCGTAAAATAATACGCTTCTATCAAGTATTCATTTTTTTTCATTTTTCTAACACAACTACAAGTAACCAGAAAATATGGCAGGTGGCGGTAAAATAAGTCCCCGTCAGAAGATGATTAACATGATGTACCTCGTGTTAACGGCGCTTCTGGCACTAAATGTGAGTGCGGAAATTCTCTCCGCATTCGAAACGATAAAGCAACAACTTAACTATTCTTCGCAAAATGCAGAAC
>JAYUZN010000585.1:0-2121 GCA_043751755.1 Bacteroidota bacterium
TCTATCTCTTTTTCAAATTCTGTACGAGTATAAACCGTTCTGTTATAGGCTTTTTCTTTGATTTCAACAATTTTTGCTTCATCTTCATCTCCCTCATAAACCGCCTTCTTTGCGTCCCTTAGATAAAATTTTGCATCTTTTATTTTTTCTACAATATTTTCATAAAAAATAGATTCCCCCTTGATTTTTATTTCCTGATACTTACGGTTTTCTGCTGCTATTGACTCAAATTGCGTGATTAATACTATCTGTTTTGCCTCCTCAAGAAGATTATCCCTATCCTTTTCGTAGGTTTTTACCCTTTGTGTTATGTCTTCCTCGTAGCTTTTTGCTGTTGCTACTAATGTCGTAATTTCTGCCAGATTATCTTCGTTTACGGCTTTGCGCAGATTTTTTTTGAGACTCTTAAAAAATTTATCTTTTTCTGTACTCTCAATTTTCACTGTTTCCGCATTTTCGTAAATTGCTATCAGTTCTTTGAAAAGTGCTTTTTCCGAAGAGAATATAGCCCGACTTCCTAATTCTCTCTCTAACAATTTTTGAATGCTCTTGTACAGAAATATTCCCTCACAAAAAATAATGCTTCCTGTTGGATACGAATATCTTAAGAGTGAGTTATATATTTCTTGTGTTGTAAGGGAACCACGACTTACTATTCCTGTTTTTGATGAGTGGAAAATATCAATATTTGCTTCAGAGGTATGAATCTTTTGAATGAGTTTCTCCAATCCTTCATGGTTAGTGTCATATTCATCTTTGAAGTAAACATTATTATCTACAAAATCTTCTACATTGATTCCCAATGCTTTGCATATCTGTTTTCTGCAATGCGTTTCTGTATCTAAGAAAGTATCTGCTTGTTTTCGAGAAAAAATGGCACTCGCAGGGCTATTCCGCTTATGAAGATAAATGTCCTCTTTCTTACCTATATTCTCAATAATCGTGGTATTAGCAGTCATACCTAATAAGGAAGATAGCGAATGCCATTCTTGGATAAATTCCGAGAATAACTGCCGATATTGTTGAATATCAGCATTGTTACGTACCAATCCCCAGCCTTCCTGCTGCTCGGTTTTCCCAACAAGCAAGGCATTTTTAAGTTCTTCCGTTGAGCGATATTTGCTAACTACCCCCCCTTTGGAAAGATAGTATGAATCTGCAATACAAAATATTATATTTTTCATGAGACTTATTTTAGCATAAACCCTTTCGAGGGCTATGCAGCTACTCGAAAGGTTTATATGTGTATGTTTTTGTGAACAAAGAACAGTCTTATTTATTCTATTACCTGCATAATTCCATTTTCAAAGAAACACATAGCCTCTAATGCAAGAAAAGAGGTTTTGAAGTCAAAATTGGAATCACTCGTAGATTTTCTTCTGTATTCAGGGTGAGAAGTAATATAATTACTTATCATTTCGGGAATACGCATTTTCTTATCTTCTAAGGCTCTTAATTGGTGATCGCTATAAAAGTCTCTGCAAAACTCAAGATAATGTTTGATAAATAAATTAAACTGTTTGAGTTCTTTGGGCGCATTAAGCGAGCCTATAGATTTGAAATAATCTACCGTAATATCACTACAACTGTCGAGTTCAAGGCTTTCGCCATTTCTATGAAATGTATAACCTTCTTCTCCCACAATGGTAGCCTTATTTTCTTTCTCCAACAGAGGGTTTCTTGCAGGCGGATATTCGATATCAACAGGCTTGTCGTGCAATAGCCCAAAAACTACTTCCATTTTATTGGTTGCATTCGCATCATTGGGAAGAAGCAACTCCAGATTAACAAAATTCTCACTTTCGGCTTGATAGCCTAAGCTAAAGCATTTTCGATAATAATTATTGGCTGTACTAACGTTTTTAACGGTTAGCCAATTGTAAATATTTCCCCCTTTTCCGTATATTCCAATTTTGAAAGAAGGGTTTTGCAAATCTTGCCCTTGAGCCTTAGCCATCATACCTGCATAGAACAATAAAAAGCCTGTCGTATAAGAAGCTACCGCAAATATTTGTTGATTTTTGGTAACAAAATAGTTGTACAAGTGATTTAAGCCTCCCGGTTCTTCGTACAATTTATCTAAAATGGCGTTAAATACAAAGACTACATTATTGCTATCTA